>JASJAN010000051.1 GCA_030066985.1 Desulfobacterales bacterium | reverse complement strand
CAAAAATTTTTCAGGGTTGATGGTATCAACAAAATTAGGTTCAAATAAATTCATTGATAGCCATAGGGTCAGCGCTTCGTTATACGATACACCCCTGACCAAATGCTGTTCAATTTCAAGATCGTAAATTAGCCATTTGCTGTCGCTCGATCTCCTGGCAATGATAAAGGGTGATGATTCATCTATAGGCACATTAATTTCTTCCAGGGATGATTCCAGTCCTTTAAAATCTTCGTAACTCTCCCTTACGAATTTAAGGCAATGTAAATCTGATCTGTCACCGTCCCGAATGCAAAATTGACCAGGATGTTCCCAACGAACCTGCGTGTATTTATTGTAATGAAAGGTCGTATCATGTTCGCCAATGCCGGCCAATGCCAGCGCATTCGACGGAATGAAGATGAGTAGTACTATCGAAGCAAGAATTTGGTATTTGATTAAATTAGAAGGTGTCATAAACGCTTTTGTTCAATGATGGTCCCTGTGATCAGGGACTACCAATAGATAATAGTTTCTATTATAACAGCATGATTTCCAAGAACACTGGCTACAGTGTCTCTTCAGAAAGTTATTGCAATATTAATTATCGATGACTGCTATTAACCGACAGGCGTTTTGAATCCGTTTTATAAATTACCGATACATGCCCGCCATTCGGGTGTCGTTTTTCATAGAACAGCATATTCCCATCTTGTTGCAATTTCCAACCCTCTTCTGCCGCAAGCCAATAAAAATCCTCTTCAGAAAGGGAACATGTATAATTTTTTATCCATCCGAAACCGCCTCTTTTGGTGTAACTAATATCGGTGGCACTGGGCGGCAACCAACTGACAGAGTCTAAATGCTCTTCAGTTTTAATCTCGTGTGGCAGAAACGCAGAGAAGAAAAGGACCATAAAAACTACCGGAATAGAGATGATAACGAAAATGAAGACTTTGCCTAATGCTTTCAGTTTTTTTTGTCTACTCTTGGTCTGATGATCTACTCTGAAAGCTGATTCGCGCCGTTTTATGGGTTTGGCACCGTACTTTTCGATAATTACACCGCTCTGAATGCATTCAGCATTTGGGGTTTGTTGGCGGCCACATTTAGGACATGTCATTTTTTGAGTTGCCATAGCTTAACTGTCAGGTCTATTTTCAGCAAATTGTTCCCCGAAAAACGACCTATTCATTGCGGATCATATCAAGACCAATATTCATAAACATTCTTAATGTTTATCGGCTTAAAAAAGGGAAAACTTTACAGGTAAAAGATGAGATCATCATTGGGTAAAACGGGACTTGATCGTAATGGGATATAAAATTGAACCTTTGCTGGGTGCAAGTGATTTGAGGGGATTAAACAGGTCTTATTCTCTTTTTAAAAAAATCTGTAAATAGTTATCTGGCCCAATTTCTGTATAGCGTTTTTGCTGAAAGCCATGGACCGTTAGCATTTGATCCACTTCTTCCGGCGACAGCCGCACCGGTTTCGGGGGCCCCGGTGGTCCTTGTTTTTTAAAAAACTCAACAATGACCAGCGTACCTCCTGGTTTCATCACTCTGACTATTTCTTTGAGCGTCTGCTGATCGATTTTATCTGCCACCAGATCATGCAACACGGTTGCCATCAGACAGGCATCCACGCAATCATCTTCAATGGGTATGTGCTGTGCAACATCGCTGACAAAAGTCGTAATATTCTGAATCCCTTTTGAAGCAGCTTCTTCGCTTAAGATACCAATTCCCTCTTCCCATAAATCAACCGCATATATCTGACCGTTGTTACCGATAATATCGGCAACGGCCAGTGTATAGGCACCCCGGCCGCAGGCGACATCCAAAAAGGTAATGTCTTCTTTTAAATCAAGCTCTTGAAAAAAGGTTGCCGTATCAATCAGCCCAAAGCTGCTTTTGCCGGCCCCCGTAGGTTTGTTGGCAGGATGTTTTGTCATTGTCAGTCCTTTGATGATTTAATAAAACACTAACTTTGAAGTAAAGGTAAATGCAAAGATACGGTCGTGCCTTCATGTTGCGTACTCTGCACCTCAATTTTACCGTCATGGGCTTCCATAATGGTCTTGCATAGACTTAACCCCAAACCATACCCCCCGGTGTCTTTGGCGCGGGATTTATCCACCCGATAAAACGGCTCGAAAATATGGGCCAGGTCTTCTGGCGGAATTCCAATGCCATAATCCCTGATCCGGATGACGGCATATGAAGCCTGCAACTCACAGGTCACCTCAACAGGCTTGCTGTCCGCTTCGCTATATTTAATGGCATTATTCAGTACATTTTCAAATACGGCTTTGATCTGTTCGGGGTCTATCTCGACCTCAATTTCAGAAGGAAAATCCACAATTTTAACACCCGGCGGCTGGTTCTCAAAAGCAGACGTTGTTTGCTTTATCAAATCGGTCAGGTTAGTGGGCTTTTTTTTTAAATTTTCATATTTATGCTGCCGGCGGGCGGTTTCCAGAATTTCGCTGACCATTTTCTCCATTTCTTCGATGTCACCTTGAAGACTTTGTTTGGCCTGGCTGTCAGCTAAAAATTCAAGCGCCACTTTCATGCGCGTCAGCGGGGTTCGCAGTTCATGGCTGACATCTAAAAGCAGCTGCTCTTTGGAGTGCAGCATATCCCGAATACGATCGGTCATGTTATTGAAAGCTTCTGCCAGATCCCGTAACTCATCGGACTTTTTCAGCGGCACCCGGTGTTTTAAATTCCCGCGACTGACTTCCTGCACCCCGGTGTTCAGCCATTTTACCGGTCTTAAAATATGGCGAATGATAAAAAAGGCAACAGTCAGAATTGCCGTTAAAAGGACCAGCACAATAATAAACAGCCGGCGTCGTTCCCGTTCGACCGGCAGATGACGCGATGCACCGAAAATAAAGCGGCCCGCCTCTGTATTGACCTCAATGATATGTCGGCCCCGATATTTGCCAAAGCGGATATCGGGATTTTGGTGCCAGCTGCGAAACCGGCCTTTGATATCTGCTGGCAGGGCATCGGAAGTGGTCCAACTGAGATCCGGGCTTTCGTAACGAATTTCCAAATAGGACTGTCGGGCGATTTCGCGCGCGTGGTCCAAGGTAGGCGGGGTGCCCATATCGGCAATCAGATAATTGAGGTATTGAACCACATTTTTATGAAACGGGCCGACGAAAGCATCACGAAGGTGAACGAAAAACCCAACCACCACCAAATTGATGCAAATACCGGCTAAGATGATCACCACCAAGAGCTTGGTGAACACCGAGCGTATGATTCTATTAAAAAAATTAATCCGCATTTTTTCCTATAAATACATATCCACTGCCCCAAATCGTTTTGATAAATTCGGGCGATTTTGGATTATCATTTAGCTTTTGACGCAGGCGACTGACAGCAATATCAACCGAGCGATTAAAGGCATCACAATCCATACCACGCAGCTCCTGCAGAATTTGGTCCCGATTCAATACTTTGCCGGCGTTTCTGGCCAGCAGTGCCAGGGCCGTAAATTCGTTGGTTGTCAGGTCAACGGGGTTGCCATCCAGCGAGGCAATGCGTTTATCCAGATCAATGGTCAACCGATCAAAGGTGAGCACTTGATTATCTCCGAACGGCTGGGTGCGCCGTAACACAGACTGAATTCGGGCCACCAGTTCGCGGGGTTCAAAGGGTTTCGCCAGATAATCATCAGCGCCCAGCTCCAGCCCGACCACTTTATCGGTGACCTCGCCTCTGGCGGTCAACATGATGATGGGAATACTGCTGGTCTGGCGAATCAATCTGCAAACCTCAAACCCATCCATTTCCGGCAGCATGATATCCAGGATCACGAGATCGGGGGATGCCTGCTTGAGCTTTTTTATACCTCTGGCCGGATGGGTTGCTGTGATGACCGCATACCCAAAATCCGTTAAAAAGTCTTTGAGCAGCTTGTTGAGCTTGGCATCGTCATCAATGATCAGAATCGTCGGGTTCATGGTTCGCCCAAATAGAAATTTTAATTCTGTATTTAGTGATAATGATTTAAAGCCGTCTCAAAAATAGTAGGTAACGCCCAAGGGCGAGGCGCAAACCGATTCAAAAGTGGAGCATACACGCTAGTATTCGAGCATTTTGAATCGGTTTGGAACAAAGCCCTTGGGTGTTAGATGCATTTTTGAGATGGCTTTTATTGCCATTTTTGATTGTGTTTCTCATGAAACCATTCCAACTTCGCCACCAATTTTTCCTTTTGCTCCGCTGACAGGGTTTTATGGAACTCGGCCAAACGCTCCACCGCCAGATCCATTATTTCGGCCATCTGTTCCCGCTTCTGTGCCATGAGATCTTTCATTCGTTGCTGATCAATTTCTTCTTTGAGCAACTCGGTCTTGAATTCGGCATGCATGGCTTTTTTCTTGGCATGCATCTCTTTGGCTTTGGCCAGAAACTCTTCTTTGATCCCATCAAGGTGCTCTCTCTGGCTGTCGTTCAGGTCGAGGGTCTCGGAAATGTAATCCACCATGAATTCCGCTTTATGGTCTGGGGAATGCGAGCGGCAACCATTGAACACCAGTACGCCTAAAATAAAAACACAGATAAGGGTGATTGTTAAACCTTTTTTTACCATGATTCCTCCTTTGTTGTAAAACAACCTGCATCAGTTTTTAAAAACAAAGACATTATCGATGGTTGAAATATAATTCGAATACAAACAGAATGCTTTTCTGCGATGTAACAGTTTGTAACAGATTGTAACGCCGCAAAATCCGCTCACAGTTGATCATAATGAAAAATGTCTAAACTTTTACCGCTTAGTGCCGATAAGAAAGCAGGAGACTTCTCGGGTGTGCGTGCATCTTTTTTGTCGGGCTCTTAATTTAAATTGTGGTAAGTACCTCGAATTACAAAGACTTTTGGGGAGATCACAAACAATAAGATTCAGTCAGCCCTGTCCGCTTCCGGATAGGGCTGAACCGAACCGGCTTTACATTCCTAAGGCTTTGGGGGGGAATTATGAAGGCCACTTCGATTCGAACCACAGTGTTGTCGACGTTTATCTTTTTAAGCCTTTTCATGGCGGCCTGCGCGCCAAAATGTATGATCAACGGCCGCGTGGTGGATGCTGAAACCCAGTATCCAATAGAAGGTGCGGCTGTGGCCATTCGCTGGTACGAAGATCACCACAGCAATGGTGCCGCTGCATCCCGCACGATTGAGGTCAATCAAGATCTCTCCAATGATGACGGCCATTTTAAACTGGCCCGGCATCCAGATAAAAACTATGTCATGGGCATATACAAGGAGGGCTATATCTGCTGGAGCAGCCGCAGCAGTTTTTCAAAAGGGTCAAAACCAGCTGTCGGTACGCATAACAGCACGCACGACCAGAACGACTTGGTCGTTGAATTGGAGCGGCTAGAGGGAGGGCATTCTGAGGACCAGCACGCCAGTTTCACGGTGCTGGTGGCAGAGGAGGTCACCGTTTCCAAGCAAAGCCCGTTTTATGAAGCCATTAAACCGCTATTTAAGCGCTGGCGTGATAATTTGCGCGAGGAGTTTAAGAAGACATTTCAGAAACATAGAAGCCCTAAACCCAATTAGAACCCGTCTCAATCAGGTTGAGCCCGTTACCCGTTCGCCCGTTTGCCGGTAAAAGAAATTAAAAACAGACATTTTCCTTTTTTAACGGGCTCAATCCGCCTAAGGCGGACTCAACGGGACAACCTGTATGGATAATCGGCTACTTTGGCAATGGCTGCTTGTTTTATTAGTGCTAAAACGATTTAAATCAGCATTCATTCATAAGCCAGGACGCGGATCAGACCTATGGTGGCGCCGGTATCATCAGTGGTGGGTGCATCGCTGACGGAAACAACTTTCTGCACGCCCTTTTCTTCGATGAATTTATTGACCATAGCGTCAAGGTCTTCGAGCTCCTTTCGGGCATGAAATATCTTTAACGGGCTAGCAAAGGTTTTAACTTTACTCATAATGTCACCTTCCTTTGAAAAATGTTTCAAAAATGAAACCTCTTTTGTGTTTAGTAAAAAATCCTGAAATTTCCCAAAGCACAGCACCAAATACCAAATACTAAACACCAAACACAACTATCAACCAAATAAATGATGTCGCCTGGTTGTCAGATAATAATCCGCTATGAAATTCAGGGGTTTTTTGGCTTTCTGAAAATTTTCATGCAATGCCCAGAACACATCCGATAAATCCATTTCAACCGCAACCTGATGCTCGGCTGCCAATCTATAAAACTGTTGGCCCTTCTGCTCGTATTCCTCCGGGCTAATTTTGGCGTTTGCTGCAATCTGGGGCCGGATTTCGCCCGAAAGCGGATAGCGATAACTGCGCTCGGCATATTCCGGAAATATTCCGAGAATAAACAGGCATACGTCTGCAACGCGCTTATACAAACTGAGACGAAATTCATCATTAACCGCTTCGCTGAAATGAATCAAGCTGGTGATGTCCATGTCATTGAATCGTATTTTCCGCCACAAGCCTGTGCGCACCCGAAATGTTATCACAAAGCTTTCAATCCGGGTAAAGGTCGAAAGCATATTTGCCAGGTAGGTAACAATGGATTGATTTTTTAACAGCTCAACCAGATCCTGGGTGTCAAAGACCGGGATGTTCATGTTGCGGGTCTTCTCCAGCGTATAACTGGCTTTTGAAAGCGTCCGGGCGGCATTGTGCAAAAGGATTTCAAAAAAGAGAGCTGGTGATATTTTCAAAAAAATTTCATCATCTGCGATCAAATTGTTAAAAACCTTCTCATCGCTGACAAATGAATTGCGAAAATCTGCATCATTGCAGAGAATTTGTTTTAAATTTGCCTTATCCCCGACACCTGAAGCTGCCGCCTCGATTAAAAAATCCAGGTCTCGATCGGTAAGCTGTATGCTGATCATGGGGTTAAGCGACATTCTTATAAGCTCCTCAACGGTTTGAACATAGTTTTTCTGACATTTAAAATAATACCGTCGTGGGCAGCAGCAAGTAGTGCCTGCTAAAAATTGCTTTACAAAGATCGAACTGACCTTAAGTTAAACAGCTAGCATTCGAATTCAGGAGGCTGATATGAAGGTAATGCTAACTTTGATTGTGACGCTCATGATATATGCCTGCGCCGCGAGCCCGCCGTCAAATAATGGGCAACCCGCCACGGATACCGCCAATCAGGCAGCGCCCCAGAATGAACCGGAGGCTTCTTCAACCCCGGCCAAACCGGCAAAATCCCCCCACGGTTATGTGATCGACAGAGATCACGATCTGGGACGGTTCGGCGGTTTTGTCGGTGATTGTACTGATGAGCAAAATTGGCCGCATTTTTGGAAGTGCCAGAGCGAAAACTCGGGCAACGGCGGTTTTAATTAAAATTTCTGGATAGCCCCATTAACATAACATTGCGTCGTTGAAATTGTGCTGGAGTGCTTCCCCAACCTCTGTTTCAGAATCCCTAAACCATCATGAGTATTTTCGTTCGGTTTCTGGGCTACAGGATATGAAACCTAAGTATGACACTTTCGGTAATAGATGCAAATTTGAGCAACTGCAACTGTTGCGCAATAACAGACAGATATTCGCCAAATCCTTATTCTGGTGTTGCATTAAGTTTTATCATTGCATCGAAAATGGGTAGCCTTTTCCCGGTATACTTGCCGATCCACTTGTCGTAAATCTTAATGATCTTTTTCGATCGGTAAAGTTCGGAAATAACGCGATCTGCTACAAGGCGAAAATCGGCATCATTTCGCCTTACGGCAAGTGCAAAAGGTTCAAAAGAGAAGACTTCGGACTTAACGACAAAGTTCCTTGGATCATTTTCTTTCAGCGCTATACCAATTAGTACGATCTGGTCTGAAGAAAAGGCATCGATTTTCTTCTTTTGTAATGCATCAATGCTTTCTTTGGCTGAATTAAATAAAATAACTTTTGCATCCGTTGACGTTTCCTCGATCAGTTTTTTTAACGCGACGGCAGTGGTGGTTCCTTTCACGACTCCGATTTTTGCCCCATCAAAACCAGAAGAATCGAAGTGCGTATTATCTCTTAAGGTCATCAGTGAAGCACCGGTGACAAATGTCAGTTGTGTGAAGTCAACAAGTTCACTGCGGGAAAGCGTTTTCGTCGTTGAGCCACACAATATGTCAATTTTGCTGTCCATCAGGGCTTTGAATCGACTATCAGCGGTCACAGGAACATAATTAATCTTTAGCTTCGATCCAATTTTGTTTTCAACCGCGGTTGTGATGTCCTTACAGATATCAATTGAATAACCCGCCGGGTTGCCCTCTTTGTCCAAAAAGGACATGGGCGGCTCAGACACACGATAGCCGATTCTTATCTGGCCAGATTTCTTAATCTGTTGAAGCGTTCCTTCCAGTTCTTGAGCCGATAACGGGCTTACGAAAAAAGTGATCAACAAAATGATTCCCAGTAAACCTCTCATAATCGATTTCTCCTTTGCGATAGTCAGTAAAGTGGAGTGATGATAGTTCGTTTTGTTTGCCCTTGCATGGTGTCTTTTTAAGATATCAGAGGTCAGCAATATTTGTCCCATTTTGGCAACTATCTTTAAATAATATATTGAGGACCTTGCACTAAATTTAGGATAAACAAATGACGTTTAGGGATAATGGCTCTTACGAAATTACATGACAGAGCCGTTTTATCCCTATAGGCCATGCGATGACTTAAAATTTTATTCGAAAAACAATGCCATGCCTCCATTTAGTGTGATCTATGGGCAATACGCTTAGTTTATGTTTTTCGAAGATTATGGTGATGCGTTCTTTAATTTGGGTATTAAAACAAGGCGCTTGCACCGTCGGATGTCATGATTCAGAAAGAAAGTGATCCTTAATTTGACCGACACCCGCACCGGACATCAAATCTGGAGCGGATCAAGCCGATCTTCGCTCAAGGCCGCAACTCTGATGGCTTTTCGGGAAAAAATCGCCAGATCAATTGTCGTCAAGATAGCAGGTCAATGCGGGTTGATTCTGAAGACACCGGATAATGAATCTAAACGCCGGCATCCAATGCACTCAACTGATTATGAGGTCGTTTTGCGGTACTTTGAATATGATATGTCCGCCACTCCGCAGTCATTTTCAAAGACTTTAAGTGATCGGCGTCAAGTTTAGGTCGTTTTGATAGTCACATTTTAATATTAGACAGTTGATTCGCTTTTTTAGGTTACGTGCCTGTTTATAAATATGTGATCGGTTCAAGCCCTTTGTGCCGCCTGAGGGCCTCCAACAGGCCGACGGTTCCGGTCATCATATTATCACCCCAGGGAGCTCCGAATTCAATCGGCAGCTGAGAATCGGCCATCAATTTCCGTTTGGGACCTGTGGCCACGATGGTTTCAATAGCGCTAAAACCAACCGCCTGCCGCAGAAAGGCGCCATGGCCGCCTTCGGAAAGAATCTGCTCATGGCTGATGTTACCATCGGCCAGATCCCGCAGCAATTGTTCCAGACGTTCAAGCGTAATGTCCTGAGTATGATATTCAAAAAAACCAGCAAGTTGATCGTTGCTCATGGCAGCGCCCACCGTATGAGAGGTGGCAATATCCAGCACCAAAAACCGCTCTTTATTGACGCAGCGGCCATCCAGCGATGCGCCCAGAATAGCCGCCATGCCACTGTCCATGACATAGATTTCATCAGTCGGAAAGTGTCCGGCGGTGTCGGCAATCGATTTTAGACGATTCATGCTGTCGGGCACCTGAGCGGATGGATACAGCAATGTATGCGGATAGGGCTTATCGGTCAGGCATGCGGTAAACATATTATGACGAAAATCCAGATGCGATACACCTGGCGCAGGCACACCATGGTCCTGGGCACAAACGGCAACCGCATCGAATGTATATGGAACGCCGAAGCTGGTCACAATTTTCTCGATTCGCCCGGCTTCAAGGTCATTCAAAGTGACGAGCGTAAAGTCGTTATCGTGTCGCAATTGATCGGCCCGCTCATCTTCAACCACCTTGATACCCCAAGATGTCACTTTTTGCACATCGTGATTGAGGGTTGCCGACGCGGAAAGCGACATCACCACTTCAGCCGACCGGGTACGCTCCATAAGGACCTGGGTGATCGGACCGCCACCCATCTCATTGCCCACCACCAAAAGATTTCCGGAAACAGCGGCTGTCTTTTCAGCTATAAATCGCACCGGTGATTTGACCACCGCTTTGTAGTGTAAATCCGTCCGGGTATCGTAAACCAGAATATCCATGGTCCCGGCGCCGATATCAATCATCAAAAAACGGCTCATATTAATCAGGCTCCTTTGGCCGCGCAATGCTATTAAACTTATTGTAGAAATTTAGATAATCGAAAATTTTAGAATTCGGCTGCGGCATAAATTATCAGCGACTGCATTTAGAGATCAGGAATAGATCTCTCCGGCACTTCAATCATTTGTCATTTTTTACCCGGCTCATGAGAAAGATGCCGACAATAGCCATCAAAACACTAATGACAAATGAGTGGTTGTAGATACCGGTTGAATCCCGCAAGGTTCCGGTGACCCAGTGGGTAATGATCGCACCGGTACCGTAAAAAGGTGTCCAGGCACCGATAACGGTTCCCAGGGAATCCTTTGGAAAATAATCACCGGCAATGGCGCCGTAAATGGGAAACGTCACGCCGTAGAATACAGCCAGAAGCCCAACCCATACACACAGCATGATCCATGAATTTCCGGCCAGTAAAATCCCCACCAGGGCTACAGTGATAAACGTATTTGATAAAATGATGGTTTTTTTCCGTCCCAGGTAATCGGATAATGGCATGACCGTTAAGACACCGACAATTTGGCCGATGCCATGGATCGTTGCCAGCAGGCTGGCTTTTTCCAATGGCAGGCCAAGCTGGAACTTGGCATAATCGACCATAAAGGTTGTAATCCCATACAGACTGTAAGCAATGGCAAAATATGAAAAACCAATCAGCCAGAACAGGCGGTTTCTCAACAACTGACGCACTGTAATTTTAGATTCATCTGCTGCCGGCGTTCCGCTTTTGCCCGGCGCATCTGTTTTTTGGCCCCAGGGTTTAAGGCCGATATGTTGCGGATCGCTTCTGAGAAAGGTAGCGTTAATGATCACCATGATCAGGGCCATCCCGCCCAGGATAAACCATGCGTAGTGCCAACTTAAGGTGTCAACGATCAGGGGAAACAGGATGCCCATGGTTGCAAATCCCAGACCATAGCCGGCGGAAAGGATCCCCAGCGCCAGACCGCGGCGATGAAATGCAAACCAGCGCTGCACCAGTGTAATTACCGGAGCCCATAGGCCGGAGGATCCCAAACCGGCGAGGCCAAAGAAAAAGCAGGCGGTTCCCAGCGACCGAACCGTTCCCATCATGACCACACCGATGCCCAGTATCAACAGGCAGGTGCTGATCACCCTGCGGGCTCCGATGCGATCCGTGAGATAACCGGTCAACGGTGTGATACTGATGTAGGTCAAAATATAGGCATTGTATATCGTGCCGGCGGCCGCCCGGCTAAAATCCAGGTCACGGATCATCTCCGGCAATACAACACCATACCCCAACCGCACAGAGTAATTGACAAACAGATTCATAAAGCAAATCCCTAAAATCAGCCAGGCCCAGTGCACGGCAGGATTTTTATTCACCTTATTCTCCCTGATTTGATTTTTGGTAAGTCTTGATTGAGCGCCGTCAAGCGACCGCTCCATAGCATCATATGTTTTAGCGGCTTAAAGTGCCAATTATATTTTGACAGGCCAAAGCCGCGTGTGCCATAGAAAAGATTGTCCTTAATCTTGGCAGATCCTGAGATCACAAAAATGGGCAAGACCATTGAAGCCCTGGTTGCGGGCGGTATCCGTAAGCAGGTAAAAATTTTGGTTGACGGTGCCCTTGTTACAGCTTCTTTTGCCGCTGAAATTGGTGCCGATGGTTATGCGCCGGATGCAGGCGCTGCCTTGAGGAAGGCCAAATCTTAGATCCGGTGATACGGGATCGCACAAAAGGCAAATACAACGTTAACCTTCAATGGCCATCTTCAGATTCTACGTAATATTGAACCCCACCGGCAAATGCCCAGTTTTCCCGGGCGGTCTCGATAAATAGCACCATAACGTCATGGGATGCGATTCCCGGTTTATTCTCTAAATTTCGGATGATCCGGGTTAATAAATCCTTTTTGAATTCAACGCTGCGGCCATATGAAATGGTGATTTCAACCAGGACGAATTTTTCAGTGCGCGGCTGTGTTAAATCCGGATGGCGCTCATCGTAAAGAAATTGATCTTTCGACAATCGATGAATCTTCTGAAACCGATCCCTTTGCGGGAAACCAACCCCTGCAATGGCATCGTGCACACCGTCAGCGATACTTTTTTGATCTTCGACAGACCATGCCTCAGATAAGCTTATGGTGACCAGCGGCATCATGCACCTCCTTTAACCTTTGGCAGTCATAAAAGCCGGTAGCTTATCAAATGGATGGGAATCCTGCGCGGCCTTATACCAAAACTGCCTTCTATGTTTTGGCAACATCATGGATGGGAGCGTAACAGAATTTGTACCCCTTTTGATTATGGCATTATACCCACAACAGTGAAATCTGTAATCCGTTTATTCTGATCGAAAACAGGTATCACATATTCCTCAACTTCAGGCGGATCAGGCGGACAGATGGGAAATTTATATTTAATTTTATTGTTCGGACCGGAAATAGGATTTCGTAGTGTAACGCCTAACCTTTTTTCAACTGCCGAAATATCATTCAAAAGACGGATACCGGACTTACTGGAAATGTCCGAGGCTAATATATCAACTTGCCAAACAGTAGAATTAAAAATGAACAGTTTGATATCTTTATAAGAATAGTGGGTGTTGACGCGGTCTTTGTTAATGCTGGCCATCGGTTCGATGCGTACCGGCTGACCATAAAATTTTAATACAGTCGGCAGGCTTGTCCACAGTCCGACCCCGTTGAAAGTGAGGCCATCACGCTGAACACATTGCTTGGAGGTGTTGGTTGTCGCTGTATCCTTTGCAAAAACTTGCTGGAATATACCGATTATCACCAGGCTGACAACAACAAGGAAGACCAAGTATATTCGAATGTTTCTAAAATCATTCACATTACATTCTCGCTTGCGTTGTTAAATAAAAATCTATAGCTAGGGCCTCTATAAAAAAGAAAAGCGCCAAGCACGGCATCAGGAAAGATAACGCTTTGGACCGGTATTTGAAGCGTTTAACAGATACTATGATTTCGGTGATCAGCCAAACCAGATTGATAAGCGGGACCAAGATAAACAAATATAGCAAAAGGGTGAATCCTGAATCCATACGGTTAAACCCGAAAAGCAGATCATATTTGGCGCCAAGAAAAAGGATCAGTGGCAATTGGGTTAATAAGATCGCTATGCCTCTAAAAATATTCAGTTTCAGGTCCTGCAACAATTTCCATCCATTATAATTGATTTGTAATATTTTTAACTTCTATAATTTATTTAACTGGTTGTCATATTGAATAAAATTATCTTCTCAGTAATTTTAATGCAAGTAAGAAGTCGTATGGTTTTAAACGATTCAAAATCACAAACTTCCACGAGTTGGAGGCTTTCATATGCATGGCACTTAAGGGCGAGGCTATCCACCTTAGGCGGATGCCTCGTCCTTAATAATCCGCCTGAGGCGGACCGATGGAAGCCCGAGGCTTGTCCGCCTCTGGCGGGCTCGCCCATAGGGTGAAAAATAATGAGATAAAATGATATCTTTCCTTTTTATGACTTATTATTAGATCTCATTAATTTTCATGCAAGAATGAGGTGATATGATTCAGATACCATTCAGGAAACCCATATTCAGTGGCCGGCTTTAAAATCCTCTCGATATAGGCCGGATCCGCTTTTTCCGCCGCCATATCATGAGATATGTAACAAAGCGCGGCGGCACAGGTCTCGTTCTGCTGGTAGACGGTGACTGCCTCCGGTAGATAGTTGCCCCCTAATGTGCTTTTGGCATGATCCTGATACAGACGATCTAATTCAGAATGGGTCAGTTGGGTGAGAATGCCATAGACACGGCCGTCCTTTTTGGGCCTTAAATTGGCCAGGGGTGAGATGGTCAGCTCAAAGCCGTTGATACGCCCAACTTTATAATCCCGTTGGTTAATATCCGCTTCTTTGAGGACCGTGAAATTAATGTAAGACCCATAAAAGAAAACATTTGCGAGGCGGTCGCTTGACATGTTTTTCCTTTAATCCTGCTGGCGGTGGTATAGCGCAAACAATTCCGTGCGACTATTTAATGAAATAACCGGAGACTCTCCACTTCCCATCGCTTTCCAACATCGGAATGACGGTCTCAACAGCATGCTCCTTCTTTTCGAATCTTGTCGCTATTTCGACAACTACATACTCGCCGTCCGGTGCGGCAGGCAGGGATGTGGTGTACGTTACTCCGCCGAGTTTGCGGGAAAGCGGCTTGCCAAATAGTTTGCGGATAGCCGGTAAGGCTTGCTTCCAGTAGTCTTTGGTTACTGTACTTTTAAAATACGCCGCTGCGGTTTCCCAGCTTTCACCATAAAGCTCACTGTCAACCAGTGTCAGCCATGCTTTTGCGGCCTCCAGAGCAGCCGCTTCCTTGGCCTCATCCGCCAAGGCAAGAGATGAATAGCAAAGCCCCAGAACAACCGTTCCAATTACCGCATACATCTTTGACCGCCACATTTGATTTCCCTCCTTTTATTATGACTGCTAAAAGGATAATTATAATTTTATTTTTTGGTTTCAAACACCAACAAATACGGTATAGCTGAATTATGATTCTTGTCCTTAAAATAATTATAATTTTTAGAATTAAACCACACGACATAGGTTTTGCCGGCTTCCAATTTGACAGGTGCAACGCAAGTTCTTTTATCGTCTAAAAATTTGATGTCACCCGTGATCCGGGGAAAGGATTCTTTGGATATCATCACCCACGACCACATTTCCTGTGTTAGCATTTCTTTACTAAAGGTGACACTGATTTCTGTGAGGGCGGGATCAACAGCCATCTCTCCTGCCTGCGGAACCGTACGAACGACAACAGGCGGCATCGAATCCACCGATATCTGGCTCTCAGCTTGAACCATTCCATCACCTATCGTCACCATTACGACCAGCAAAAAAAACATTCTCCGCAGCATGTGGCATCTCCTCAAGTGATAGGTTTTAATCCGTTTTGAAAAGATTATACTGGATGAATACGCTTGTCAAAGCACACAGTTGTAGTCCACGAGTTAATTAAAACCTTGGGGCACCTTTACGAATATCTTTCTTGATTTATTCAAACCCCTTGCTGAAACCATAGTCGCGTTCAATTTTGGCGATACGAATTTTAAATTTCTGATACCATACATCGCGACCTTTTTTTTGTGCAACCAGGTGTTCGGTGTTTTGCTTCCATGCTTTGATGGATTTAGTATCTGACCAATATGAAACGGTAATGCCCATGCCATCTCTGACGGACTCCACACCTAAAAATCCCGGTTGCTGCGAAGCCAGTTGAACCATCCGCTCTGCTGTTTGGGTATAATCGCTGTCAGATTCCGTCAGGTGGGATGTAAATATGACAGCATAATATGGCGGTTCCGGTGTGTTGGCTATTGCAGACATTGATATCCTCTATTCGATCATAGGGTTGGATGGGGCCAATGAAATAGAATTCGCCGCCAAAACATGATTGGCACTGTGCGTCAGGCACCGCGATTTTGCGTCTTTTGATTTACCGACGTCACCCGCCCTTGCCCATTGCTTTTAACCTCATCTGCTCGGGCAGCTTTTCAATCGCATACCGAAAGGACACCCTGGGCATCCGATCTTGTCTGTCCATCACAAAATCAAATACGTCATCAGGATAGGTTTTGCTGGCTTCCTTTAATAACCAGCCATAGCCTTTGCGTATCAGATCTTCTGTATCGTCAAGCAGTAGATCGGCAATTTTAAATACCAATGCCTTCTGCTGCCCCTTGCGTGCCGGCAAAACCAGTGAAACAGCGGCACCGCGTCGCACCCAGTAATTTGAGGAGCGGGTCCATTGCGTTACTGTTTTTGCAGTGTCTGGAAACATCATAAAAAATTCGCCGATGACATGGATACAAAGATCGTCACAATCAATCCAGTCATCGACATATGTATTCAACCAGCCGCTGAAGATTTCAAGATGTTTCTTCTGATATTCTTTGCGAGCCAGAAACGCCCAGCGAAAGGCCATAATTTTGTGCTCGTAGATCCCCGTTTCCAGCAATTGCCGGCAAATGCTGAAGCGTTCATCAACAGGCCGGGTTTTAATTGTTTTATAATGTATTCCGGCAACTTTATGAATCGCGGGAGTTCGCACGCCCCAGAAGTTATCGACATTCATGTTATAGCGCGTGCGAACCAGCTCGCGATAGGCGGCATCGGCCTGTTTTTGCAGCTCTGTATTAACGGTCTTGATAAGTTTCTTAATGTCTTCGCTCACCGCCACCTCCTATTTCGCTGAGTTAACCATCGATTTCGTTATATGTTGCTTGGCCGTCAATAAAGCGTGCAGTGAAATAGTGCTTGGCCGCATCCACGTAATAGCCCACAGTCCACTCATTGGTATCATCAGCATCGCGGGGAATTTCGATGCTGATTAACTCAAATTCATCCGTCCATTTCCCACTAAAGGGCTTTCCCGTCCATTGCTCAAAGTCGGGTTCAAAAATGGGCCAGCATTTATCGAACAAAGCATTCAGATCTGAGACACATTTTTGAAAAAAGGCGACATGCTTGTCGTTGGGCCCTTCCAAGCCTGCGTTGATCAGAACGGTAATCGGCTCCTCTGCTTTTTTAATTTCCAGCTCGGCTTCCCAGTAATCATCGTCTCTGGGTTTATCTTTTCCCATAAATAACATTTTACCAAAAAAGAGATGGTTCATTTCAACAGGGGGTTTACCGAATACCAGTTGCTTAAACTTCTTTAACATACGCGTTCCCGTCAAATAACGTTTCGGCTAGACTGTTTGCCTGAGGCGCTTTGATTCGGCATGGCCTTTTCGTCTAGCCACGTTGATTTGTCCCGGCGACTTGTGGGGTCGGCTTGCCCCGTCGTAGCTTGTAGAGCGAAGTCGGAAGCCTTTAGGCGAAGCCCCAAGCTCGCAAGAGCGAAGACGGGCCTGCCACGGCGCAGCTCGCAAGAGCGAAGACGGGTCATCTGACCTCTGTCTTCTTAGAAATTAGTTAATACTAACCGACTCCCCATGCTTGGGCACCACAACTGAAAAGCCTTCTTTTTTGAGAAACTTGGCAAATGACAGGATCTGGTCTTCTTCCCCGTGAACCAGGGCGATCTTTTTGATCTTCAAATTGGATTCCTTGAGGAAGCGTAGCATTTCTTTTTTATCAGCGTGGGCACTGAATCCGCCCAGCTTAATCACGTGGGCCTTCAGGGGGTACTCTTTGCCAAAAATGCGCACCACCGGCGGCTTGCCTTTGCGGCCGGCATTGGCATATTTTAGGCCCATGTCAAGAATTCGCCGACCCAAGGTGTTTTGAGCCTGGTAGCCCACCATCAACACGGTGTTTTTCTCATTGTGGATTTTGTATCGCAGGTGATGCAGGACGCGCCCAGCTTCGCACATGCCGGATGCCGAAAGGACAATGTGGGGTTTGGTTTCGTGGTTGAGGGCAATGGATTCTTCAACCGATCCAACAAAATGGATCTTGTCCATGGAAAAGGGGTTTTTGCCTTTTTCCAGAAACGTGTCGTGGGTTTCCTCATCATAAACCTCCGGGTGTTCGCCAAACACCCGGGTAATTTTGGTGGCCAGCGGGCTGTCCACGAAAATCGGCATTCGCGGAACATCCGCTTCATCGTATAGCTCATGCAGTGTATAGAGCAGCTCCTGGGTGCGACCGTACGCAAATGCCGGAATGATGATCGATCCGCCGCGCCCATGGGTTTCGACGAGAATCTTCTTTAACTGCGGCTTTAAGTCCTGAACCGGCTCATGCAGGCGGTCGCCGTAAGTGCTTTCCATAATCAGCAAATCAATCTGCCTGTCTTCTGCACTAAAATCCATGGTTGGATCTTTAATGATCGGTTTATCAAAGCGCCCGATATCGCCCGTATAGCATACCCGCAGTTCGCGACCATTTTCCTGAGCGCGGATCAGGGCAAAGGCAGAACCCAGAATGTGACCGGCATCATAGAAGGTGCAGGTTAAATCCTTACCAACGGAGACGGGATGCCGGTATGGATAACCGTCAAAAAGCTCCAGAGCCTCATCGGCATCCACAATTCGATACAGCGGTTCGACTTTTTCCAGCCGATGGGTTTCGATCAGCTCATCGATCATATCGGTGTTCAGGTCGTGACGGTTTTTCTTTAAAATCTTTTTTATTTCCCTTCTTTTGCGATTGCTGATTTTTTTGCCGCTTTTAGCACTGTGCTGCCTGCTCAATGCATTGCGGACGGTCTTGTAATTCAGATAGTTGGCATCCGATTCCTGGATATGAGCTGAGTCCCTCAGCAAATATTCGCTGGCCGCAGCCGTTGCACGCGTGCACACAATGCGGCCGGTAAAATTATGTTTGGTCAACAACGGAATGCGGCCGGAGTGGTCAATGTGCGCATGGGACAGCACAATATTGGTGAGCATGTTGGGATCAAAGGGGATGACCCTGTTTTTTTCTCCGGTTTCCTTGCGGCGCCCCTGAAACAAACCAGCATCCAGAATGACCCGGTCTTCATCGGTGGTTAAAAGGTGCATCGAACCGGTCACTTCCCGTACCGCGCCATAAAAGGTTACGTACATATTCAGCTCCTCTTGGTTCAGGGTTTCAGGTGTCAGCCTGCAACGATCTGATGGCCAGCGGCGGTTAGAGCGTCGATGGCCTTTGGCAGCTCTTTTTCTTTGACCAGGAAATAGTCTGTATCATAGGTTGAGATGACAAAAACAGAAACACCGCTTTTTGCCAATGGCTGAGTTATGGAGAACATAATGCCGATTTCAGAAAAGTCTAACACCCCTTGAACACGAAAACATCGCCAGCCGCGCTCGCATTTGGTGCCCGGGGGGACAAGCGCCTCGCGGCAAACAATGGTGAGCTCTTCTTGGGTGCGTGTGATGGAATAAAAGGCGGATTGATCAATCCAGTCAGGCAACTCTGAGGTGGAATCAAAGCGGCACACGGCCATCTGTTCGGGCAATATTTTCAGTGAAAGTGTCCTGGTCCTCATCTTCAGTATATCTGGTTAGAGGGTGAACGGGGTTGCGAATCGATTTTATTGCCGACGAAATAGGCATGCGCAATGGCTGCCAACCAGCAGACAAGAATAACGATTAAACAAATATTTTCAACCCTCCAGCTGCCGGCTGATATCCGTTCAATCAATTCTTTCAGGGCTTGCAGGTCTAAAGAATTATTGACCAGCTTGGACATGGCTTCATCCATCACATGCACGGCACGCTGCACGAGGCAATAAATGAGTACCACAAATGCGGCAGTTGTCCCCAGGATAAAAAGAAGTCCGCTGAATCGACGCCTCAAAAGCATTTGCCCGAGCCCCGGATACACTAGCCCAGATAATAGCATTGCCCTGCTGGATGCTTTCATTGCAATAAGAATTCCTGATTAGAATATTGAGATGGTAAAGAATAATTGTATGATATATAATATGAAATTTCAAACCATGAAAAGCGACCGAACACATATGCTGCTGGCGGCCGTAAGCGGCCTGCTGCTGACAGCATCGTTTCCCAAAATCGGGCTGGATTGGCTCATCTGGATTGCGCTGGTGCCCTTACTGGCAGCGCTTGCTGATCTTTCGGCAAGGGAAAGTTTTCGTATCGGGTTTATCGCCGGTTTGGTCCACTACCTTACACTGCTTTACTGGGTGGTGCCGGTTATGCGGACCTACGGCTATCTCCCCTGGTATCTGAGCGTTGCCATTTTGTTTCTGTTTGCAGCAGTTCTGGCACTTTTCCCGGCTGTTTTTTCCATGACACTCGCCGCCGTTGGCCGCACACCCATGCGGTGTATAGTCGCCATACCTCTGATTTGGGTGGCGCTTGAATATGTTCGAACTTTCATCTTCACCGGATTTCCATGGGCATTGCTGGGACACACTCTTTACCTGCGAGAGCATCTGATCCAAATCGCAGATCTGTTTGGCGCCTACGGGGTATCCTTTTTGATTGCCCTGAGCAATGCAGCCGTTTTCGTGGTGCTCAACTACGCCCGCCGCAAGACGTGGCACAACTTGCCGGTTTCAAAACCGCTGCTGTTCGGCACTGTTGGGATCTTTACCTTTGCTTTGCTTATTACCTGGATGTACGGCGCCTGGCGTATTCGAGCCATTGATAGCTTGATGGCTGCATCGCCAACAGCCCGGGTCGCTGTCATCCAGGGAAATATTGACCAAGCCATAAAGTGGGACCCCGCGCATCAGATGGCTGCCATCAAAAAGCATCAGCGCTTATCGCAGGCTGCCAAATCGGAAAATCCCGATCTGATTGTATGGCCCGAATCGGCCACGCCTTTTTATTTGTTTTTTGACCAGCGCCCAACTGAAATGGTCATGAGCGGCATCGAAAAAGCAGGCATCGATTTTCTGGTCGGCAGCCCCTCCATCGCAAAGCAGGGCGAAAAGGTCATTTATTATAACAGCGCCTATCTGATCAGCCCCACAAGGAAAGATGTCAGTAAATACGATAAAACCCACCTGGTCCCCTATGGCGAATATGTGCCTTTTGAACGTTGGCTGCCTTTTTTAGGCAAACTGGTGGCCCAGGTGGGTGATTTTCGGCCAGGCAAACCCGGTAAAACTCTTTCCTGGGATAAAGACGCTCTGGGTATTCAGATCTGTTATGAAGTCATTTTTCCCGGTCTGTCCCGGAAACTGGTAAAAAACGGTGCCACCTTGCTGATCAACATCACCAACGACGCCTGGTTTGGCACCACCAGCGGACCTTATCAGCATTTTTCGATGACCATTTTTCGCGCGGTAGAAAACCGGCGGGCGCTCGCCCGGGCGGCCAACACCGGCATCAGCGGGTTTATCGATCCGGTGGGCCGCATCTTAACATCAACGCGACTGCTCGAAGAAGCTGCCTTGACCCATCCATTGCCGTTGCTTCGCGAGATCACAGTTTACAGTCGTTTCGGGGATTTGTTTGCGCTAACTTGCGTAGCGGGGTCCCTTTTTGCTATACTGCTTGTACTGGGCAAATCTGCCCTTAGATTAAAAAGAGGTTAGTCCGCCTGAGGCGGATAACCTGATATGGGGAGGATATAAAATGTCTGTGGAACTCAAACAAAACTTAGAAGACCTTCAACAAAAACTGCTTAATTTGCGGGGCTATCTTTGACCTGGATACCATAGAAACACGTCTGGCTGAACTTGAACAGCTAATTGCCAAAGACGGCTTCTGGGACAACCCGGAAGAGACCAAACCCTTTCTGAAAGAACGCACATCCCTTTCAAATAAAGTCGAAAAATTCAAAACACTGGCGGAAGATCTGGAAGAAAATCAAATTCTGCTGGATCTGGCAATTGATGAATCCGACGAAGAAGCTCTGGCTGAAGTCAACGATCAAATCAAAGGTCTGGACAAAAGAATTGCAGCGCTATCGTTGGGGCTGATGCTTGACGGAGAAGACGATCGTAAAAACGCCATCCTGTCCATCAATGCCGGCGCCGGCGGGACCGAGGCCCAGGATTGGGCGGAAATGCTATTCCGCATGTACACCCGCTGGGTGGAACGCCGCGGATATAAAATCGAGCTGATTGATTATCAACCCGGCGAAGAGGCCGGTATAAAAAGTGTGACCTTTACTGCCGGCGGCGAGAATGCCTATGGCTATTTAAAATCGGAAATCGGGGTTCACCGTCTGGTCAGAATATCGCCCTTTAATGCCAGCGGTAAACGCCACACTTCCTTTGCGTCCGTCTTCGTCTATCCGGAGCTGGACCAGGAAATCGTTGTCGACATCGAAGACAAAGACCTGCGGGTAGACGTATACCGCGCCAGCGGTGCCGGCGGCCAGCATGTCAACAAAACCAGCAGCGCGGTGCGCATCACCCATCTGCCGACCGGGATCGTGGTGCAGTGCCAGCAGGAAAAATCCCAACACCGCAACAAGGATATGGCCTTAAAAGTCCTCAAGGCACGTCTGTACCAGCATGAAAAACAGAAGCAGGATGAAAAACTGCAGGAGGTTCACGACAGCAAAGATGAAATTGCCTGGGGCAGCCAGATCCGCTCTTATGTCCTGCACCCCTACCAGATGGTCAAGGATCACCGCATCAATCTGGACATCGGCAATGTCAATGATGTGCTCGACGGCGGCATCGATCCATTTATCGAAGGTGTTCTTTTAGCCAAAAAACATAAATAGGTTGAGCCCGTTGCCCGTTAGCCCGTTTGCCGGTTAAAAAATAAAATTTAGCGTTTTTCTCCATTTTTCGGGCTCAATCTGCCTAAGGCGGACGAAACGTGCTAACCTAAAAATGCGGAGCGAATTTGGAAAGTGACCCGTGATAATGAATTCGATTGAACTTATAGAGAGATATTACGACACAAACTCCAGGGCATATCAGATACTAGTGGCCCATGGTCGGAAGGTGGCCGACAAGGCCCGGGCGGCCGCCGAACAGATTCCGGCGCTGAAGCCGGACCTGGATTTTATCGAAGCTGCCGCCACGCTGCATGATATCGGTATCTTTCAGACCGCCACCCCTCAGCTTGGTTGTTTTGGCGAACACCCTTACATCTGTCACGGCATTCTGGGCAGTAATATCTTAATAAAAGAAGGCTACCCCAAACTGGCCCTGGTCTGCGAGCGGCATATTGGCGTCGGGATCAGCAAGGCCGATATTCGCCAGCAAAACCTGCCGCTACCTGATCGTGAGATGATTCCCGTATCCATCGAAGAGCAGATCGTGTGCTATGCGGATAAATTTTTCTCCAAAAACGGCAACGGCCTGCCCACTGAAAAGCCCATTCAAGAGATCATCGACAGTTTAGCACCTTACGGCCCTGAAAAAGTCCAACGCTTTGAATCCTGGGTCAAGATGTTCGAATAAAGGTTCTGGGTTCAAAGTTCTGCGTTCAGGGTTCCATTCTGCCACTCCGAATCATGAAATCACTCGGTGACTGCTTGCCGCTATCTGGTTTCAATGTCGCGTTAAGCCCTCCGGGCCAAAGACTGAAACCTGCCTGCCGCGGCGGCTTGTGGGGTCGACTTGTCCCGTCGTAGCTCGTAGGGCGAAGTCGGAAGCCTTTAGGCGAAGCCCCAAGCTCGACAGAGCAAAGACGGGTCGTTTTGAGGCCTGAGTTGGCAGGAGCTAGAACCTTAACTTTAAACTAGGGGTGTGATTGGGGGAATCCATCAAGCAGTGTGATATTGCAATAATACTATTATCTTAAGCTCGCTCTGCGCTCTATCCCATTCCAGCTATTTTCCGACCAGGGTTTTCTGCGGTCAAAATCACTCCTCCTGAAACGCAGCGTCCTTCTTTCAGGAAAATGATCAAAATCCGAGCATTTTCGTCTATCGATTAACAGACGTCTTCCACCATTATCTTTCATCTTTTTTACCTCCTATCATAAGTCCTTTTTTAGTAATATTGAGGACTTGAGGTATGCTTCGTCGAAATAGTGTTTTGATGGCCGGGAATGAAAAAAGCGCTTGGATACGACTATCCATATATCAAAAGCAAAACCTATACCAATTCCTGTCTAAATTTTTTTGAAAATATTCCAGCATCTTAAGAAGGCTGGGATAAAATTAAAGCGTAAAAATGTGCACAAAATGATACGGAGGGCATAATATTTTATAACTCAATTACCTTTTGAATATGATGTTTGTCAAAAGGGTACATGGTGAAGGGATCAGGGATCACGATAAATTCAAAAAGCCAGACAGATAGAAACCTGTCCGGCTTTTGGTTTTTTTATTAGTGTAGATTTTCGATTTTTAAATGAGAGGTTTTTTTGATGAGCACGGCCGCACAAGGATTTTAGCCTTCGGCGTACATGTAGTACGTCGAAGGCTGAAATTCGCGGAGAACAACGCTCATCGGAAAAAGATCCGTTTAGAAACGAAAATCACCAGCCGATGGTGAGATAGTCGTGAATACTATCCGCCGCTTTGCGGCCGGCACCCATGGCCAGGATAACGGTAGCCGCGCCGGTGACGATGTCACCGCCGGCCCAGACGCCTCTCTTATAGGTCTTGCCGGTTTCCTCGTCCGCCTCGATGTAGCCCCACTGATTTAATTTCAAATCCGGGGTGGATGCGGTCAGCAGCGGATTGGCACCGGACCCCACGGCCACGATACACAGATCGCAATCCAAATGAAATTCAGAGCCTTCAATGGGAACCGGACGGCGTCTGCCGGAGTCATCCGGCTCGCCCAGCTCCATCTTCAGGCAGGTCATGCCGGTCAAGCGACCATTCTCATCTCCCAGATATTCGATCGGGTTGGTCAGCAGAAAAAACTCAATGCCCTCTTCTTCGGCGTGGTGAATCTCGGCGATTCTGGCCGGCATTTCCTGTCGTGAACGGCGATAGACGATCTGAACCTTGTTGGCACCCAGCCGCATGGCGGTGCGGGCTGAGTCCATGGCCACGTTGCCGGCGCCCAGCACGACCACATCTTTGCCTATGGGGATGGGGGTGTCCACTTCCGGGAAGAGATAGGCTTTCATTAAGTTGGCCCGGGTTAAATATTCATTGGCTGACAGGATGCCCACGAGATTTTCCCCTGGGATATTCATAAAGCGCGGTAGTCCGGCGCCCACCCCCAGATAAATGGCGTCATAGCCTTCTTCGAAAAGCTCGTCCAGGCTGACGGTACGGCCCACGACGGCATTGCATTCGACTTTGACCCCCAGCCGCTCCAGGAAATTGACTTCCTGGGCCACGATGGCCTTGGGAAGCCTGAATTCGGGGATACCGTAAACCAATACGCCGCCGGGTTTATGGAAAGCCTCCAGCACCGTGACATCATGTCCTTTGACAATCAAATCGCCGGCAACTGTCAGGCCGGAAGGCCCGGAGCCGACCACGGCAACCTTTTTGCCGGTAGGAGCGGCTTTAGGCGGCAGCTCACCGGTCCCATTTTCTCTTTCCCAGTCAGCCGCAAAGCGTTCCAGATTGCCGATGGCCACCGGATCACCCTTTTTGGCAAGGATGCACACGCCTTCACATTGAATTTCCTGGGGACAAACGCGGCCGCAAACCGCCGGCAGGCTGTTTTTGCCCCAGAGATTGCGAATGGATTCGGTAAATTTTTCTTCCTTGATGAGCTGAATAAAGCCGGGGATATCAACTTCCACCGGACAGCCGGCCACACAGTTGGGCTTTTTGCATTGCAGGCATCTCTGGGCTTCCAGCACAGCCATCTCCGGCGTGTAACCGGTGGGGACCTCTAAAAAATTTTTATTGCGAACATCGGCTTCCTGTTCGGGCATCGCAACACGGGGTATCTTTTCCTTTTTGCCTTTCTTTTTCACTGCTTCTGTCATGCTTTCCTCCGTCAAAGCGCAATCGGTTGAAACGGGACCGACCATCGTCTCTAATGGATTTGGAGATCAGATTTAATCGGCTTTTTTTATTTATTTGCTATCGCGAATGGTGCAAAAATCTTCGTAGCAGGACTGCTCATCATCGCAGTAAGCCTGCAGTCGCATCATCAGCTCGTCGAAATCAACCTTGTGAGCATCAAATTCAGGCCCATCGACACAGGCAAACTTGGTATGCCCGCCGACCGAAACCCGGCAGCCGCCGCACATACCGGTGCCATCCACCATAATCGGATTGAGGCTGACCAGTGTCGGCACATTATATTCTTTGGTCATCAATGACACGAATTTCATCATCGGAACCGGTCCGATGGCCACAGCCTGTTGAATTTCTCCTTTTTCCAGCACTTCCTTTAGGACATCGGTGACAAACCCATGATGGCCGTAAGAGCCGTCGTCGGTACAGACGTGCAATTCGTG
The DNA here is from genome assembly GCA_030066985.1 of Desulfobacterales bacterium. Taxonomy (NCBI): domain Bacteria; kingdom Pseudomonadati; phylum Thermodesulfobacteriota; class Desulfobacteria; order Desulfobacterales; species Desulfobacterales bacterium. Next base: position 13,482 of record JASJAN010000051.1, on the reverse strand, counting down.
GGAAGCCGACTTCATACGGTCCTCGAGAATCAACAGATCCTTGGTTCGTGCCCCGATGATACAGGTCACATGATTGCCGATCTCCTTTAGGGCCCGGGTAATCGGATGCAATACGGCGATTCCGGTACCGCCTCCCACGCAGACAACATTACCGACTTTTTCAATATGGGTTGCTTTTCCAAGGGGGCCAATCACATCCTGATATCCGTCACCTACCTGCAGGGTTTTAAACAGGGCCGTCGATTTACCCACCACCTGATAGATGACGGTGATGGTCCCTTTTTCAGGGTCTGTTTCCGCCATTGTCAATGGAATGCGTTCGCCCTCTTCATTGGCCTTCAGGATAACAAACTGCCCTGGCAGGGCCTTGCGGGCAATCTTAGGCGCATCGATATCATTGAGGACCACTGTGCCGTCCGACATCTCTTCTCGCTTAACAATTTTAAACATGCTCAACCTCCAGACCGATATTTTGCCGGTGCAATTATCATCCGACAATTTGGCCACCTTCACAAAGTGGTACTGTTGATTAAAAGATTTATATTGTCAGAATCGGAGTTTGAAATCAAGGTAAAATCTTGATTATCAAGCCTATCATTGGTATTCAATCAGGCTGAGCCCGTTACCCGCTTGTCCGCCTCAGGCGGGTTGGCCCGTTATCGCTTTAAATATTAAATTAAGACTTTGTCCCTTTTTCAACCGGTCATACCTTTAAAAATGACCCCCAAATTTGAAATAGCTTAAAATACATACGTCAACTTTTGTGAAATGTGAATGAAATGAAACTATTTGACAGTCACTGCCACCTGGATGATAAGGCCTATCGCAGGGATCTGGAGCGAGTCATAGAGCGTGCCCGCCAGGCGGGTGTTGCCCGCATGATGACTATCGGCGTCAACACAAAAACAGCCACACGCGCGGTGAAACTGGCCGAAAGCCATCCGGACATTTACGCTTCGGTGGGGTTTCATCCGCACGATGCCAGCCAGTGCAGTAACGGCGAGCTTGATTTTTTGATGGAACTGGCGCAAAACCCGCTCGTACGCGCGTGGGGAGAAATCGGGCTGGATTACAACCGCATGTATTCGCCCCGTGAGGATCAGGAAAAATGGTTTACCCGGCAGCTGCACATGGCCGCTGACCTCAAGCTGCCGGTCATTTTCCATGAACGTGATACCAGGGGTCGTTTTCTTGAAATTCTCAAAACCGACTTCAAAAATGAAAACCCCGGTGTGGTTCATTGCTTCAGCGGTACAGTGCCGGAGCTGCAAGAATATCTCGAGCTGGGATTGAATATCGGCATAACTGGTATCGTGACGCTCCGAGCACGGGGGTCGGACCTGCGTAAGATGGTCCCCCAAATTCCGGCCAATCGACTGGTGGTGGAAACCGATGCCCCCTATCTGACCCCTGCCCCTGAAAAATACCACACCCGCCGCAACGAGCCCGCCTTTGTTAAATTTGTCCTGCTCAAGCTGGCCGAAGTTCGCAATGAAGACCCCGATCAACTCGCTCAAACCATCTGGAACAACACAAACCTGCTATATAGGATCGATTAGACAACAACAGGATGAATGATAGGTCTTATTTATAAGCCACAGACCCACACGGACCCACACTAACTTTTGTTCGGCCGACACGCTTGCGCTCTGGCCAAACAAAAATTGTCAATCGCTTCGCGATTACCAACAAAATGTACCCAACACACTTTATGAGATGGATTAGAAAAGTTGCCTTCGGACATGTATAAAAATGGTAAGAACTGTTGCCCGCAGGGCATACAGTTTTTTCTCGGGCAGAGTCGACCGAGGAAAAGATTTGTCTGTGTGAGTCTGTGTGGGTCTGTGGCTAATTTAATAACTCAGAAAATTCTAAAAAAGCTGCACATTACTTTTGCATTAACGACGACACTGCTTGTTCGAGCCCGTCGATTGTCAGCTCAAACATCGGAAAAATATCGCGGATGACGGTGATGGTGCGGGTATAATCCCACATGGAAGCAGATACGGGATTCAACCAGACCGTATGGGAGAAAGTGCGTGCTAAAAATTTGAGGCATTCAATACTGGGCAGGCCGCTGCGATCCTCAAGGTGAATGGATCCGTCGGTGGCCATCAGCTCATAGGGGGCCATGCTGGCATCGCCGACAATCACCAGCCGCGTCTCCGGATCAAAACGGGCGAATTGATCGATGGGCTGGGGTTTTTTGTAGCGCGCCGCATCCTTCCAGAGCGTACTGTAAATGGTGTTGTGGAAAAAGTAGGTTTTAAGATCCTTAAACTGATCGCGCGTGTAATCGAATAAGGTCTGCACGATCGGAATGTGAGGATCCATAGACCAGCCGCCGTTATCGATGGCCAGAATAATTTTGAGCCGATCTTTTAGCGAGCGGTCAAACACGATTTCGATCTCACCACCGTTTTTCATGGTCTGATAGATGGTTTCATCGACATTGACCTGATCTTTGGGGCCAAAGGGCACCAGATTGCGCAAGCGCTTTAAGGCTTCACCCATCAGGGCACTGGTCAGCGGTCCGCTCATCGAATAATCTTTATAGCGCCGATCCATGGCCACCTTTACCGCCGACTTGTTGCGGGAAACCCCGCCCACACGCATGCCGCCGGGATGATAGCCGGAGTGGCCTACCGGCGAGTAGCCGCCGGTACCGATCCACTTGCCCCCGCCATGGTGAGCTTCGTCCTGCTCTTTAAGACGCTCTTTAAAATATTCGATTAGCTCTTCCGGAGTCAGTTTCATCAGCGCCGATTCATCCATACCCAGTATGTCCGCCAGGCCCTCAGGATGCTGCAGCCAGGCTTCCAGCATCAGACGGGCCACCTCATCGAGCTCCATGCCCTCCGGGTCCGGCAGGTCGGCACCCTCAAAGCTGTGGGCAAAGACTTGATCATACAGATCAAAATAGCGCTCGCTTTTAACGAGAATGGTGCGCGAAGCGGTATAAAAGTCTTCGAGAGAATTCACCAGGCCGCTGCCCAGCGCTTTGTGCAGGGTTAAAAAGGATGTGGGGCTCACCGGAATGCCCACATCTTTTAATTTATAGAAAAAATCAACGAACATAGGTTCACTTCGTTCACGGTTCCCGGTTAGCCGGTTGAGCCGGTTGAATAAGGAAAATGTCTAATTTTAAACTGACAGAAAAACGGGCTAACCCGCCTGAGGCGGACAAGCGGGCAACGGGCTCAACCAAATCAACCATAGATACATTTTTGAGACTGCTTTTAGTAGGAGCGACGGCGACCGAGCACACCCTGCGCCCTCTGCAAATCCTGGCTCTTCTTGAACAGCACACCCAAATACGGCAGATCGCCCTTGGCCAGCTGTTTGGGCTTAAAATCCGGATCTGCCTTGAGTGCCCGAATCCAATTGATCAGCTCCCGGGTGGCCGGCCGTTTTTCAATGTCACCGAATTCCCGCACGCCGTAAAATGCCGTAACAGCATGATCCAGCATATCCGAGTCGATTTTGGGAAAATGGACCCGGATGATTTTGCGCATCATATCGGGGTCGGGGAAAGCGATATGGTGAAAATTGCAGCGCCCCAAAAACGGATCGGATAGGTCCTTTTTGGCATTGGATGTAATGACAATGACCGGGCGATAGGTGGCTGAAATGGTTTTATCGATTTCAATGATGTCAAACTCCATCTGGTCCAGGACATCCAGCATATCGTCCTGAAAATCGGTATCGGCCTTGTCGATCTCGTCGATCAATAAGACGGTTCTTGTATCCGAGGTAAACGCCTGCCCGATTTTCCCCATGCGGATATAATCTTCAATCTTGCTGACATCGCGGCTTGAATCGCCAAAGCGGCTGTCGTTGAGCCGTGTCAGGGTGTCGTACTGATACAAGGCCTCAACCAGCTTCATGCTGGATTTCACATTCAGCACAATCAACGGCATTTTCAAACTGTCTGCAATGGCATGGGCCAGCATGGTTTTCCCGGTACCGGGCTCGCCTTTGAGCAGCAGCGGCATTTCCAGCGCCATGGATATATTGACGATCTTGGCCAGCTCATCATCGAGGACATAGCGGGTCGCGCCTGTGAAAGTTCCATTCTTGTTTTCAGTCATTCTCAACCTCTTCATATGGTCTAATTTATGTAAATTTCGGGTCCAATTAACTAAGGTCAGTTATCAGCAATCAGCTTTCGGTCAACAGGTTCCAGGGTTCTGCGTTCAAAGGTTTTGAGGTTCAATAAATGTGCTTCCGCATTGCTCATTAAAATTGCCGCGACCTTCAACAAACATCAATGAAACGTAAATCCCCGATCCAGCGAAACTCTGAACCCAGAACCTGAGCTTCTAAACCCTGAACCCTGCTTGTCCTCCGAAGCCTTGAAGAGGCGTAGGGGGAAACCCTGAACCCTGAACCTTAACTTATGCTTTGCCTTATCTGTTCCGAGACTTCCCTTGTGAGCTGTAAGACCTTGACGGCCTGATCGACACTTAGCGATCCGGCACCGCAACTGGGAGTGATCAGCGATTGCGCGATCAGTTGATCGGATTCAATGCCCAGTTTTTCAATCTGAGCTACCTTTAGCTGCCATTGGTCGACCAAAGACGCGGTGGTCGCTTTTTCCAACTCATCGGGATCAAGAGTGGGCACCATCCCCCAGGCAATCAATTTGCCCGCATCCAGAAAGGCTTTAAGCTGGTCCGCATAAAGAATAAAGCGGTCAAAATAACCATAGGCATCAAAACTGACGATATCCGCAGCGGAATCCAGGACCAGGCTCCAGTCCGTATTGGCGCACACATGCACTCCGGCCAGACCGCCCTCTGCATGCACCCCGGCAATCACTTCCGCCAGACTCTGGGCTATCTCATCCCGTGAAATGCTGATAAACTCAGATGAGCCAAAACCCGCCAGAGCAGGCTCATCTAAGAATATAATGACCGGACAATCAAATTGGTTTAACTGCTGCACCTGCCAGCGCGCCTTTAAAGCCAGCAATTTTACCGCAACATCCTTAAGCTGCTCGTCGTAAATAATGGCCTTTTTGTTTTGATCCGCTATACCGGTGGTGAATGTAAACGGTCCGGTAACCTGACCCTTGACCGCAACCGGGACAGAATCAAGTTGCTTCAGGTTCTCAATTAGGACAAAAAACCCTCCGGCGGTCTCTTCGCTCAATGCAAACCTGGACGCAGACAGGTCGGCATCATTTTCGGCCACAGCCATGTAGTCTTCGTAGTACGTTATAATGTCGTTCTCAAAATCAGCCTGATCGGTATCAATGTGTACCGTGTCCGTTGTTGCGCATATCCCCGGCAAGCCCGGCATAAATTGCGGGACCATTCCTTCATTTTTGTTTGCCGGAAGCTGAATCCACAACGGGATCTGCGGTGTATATTCCAAAACAAGCTTGCAGGCCTGAGTATGATCTGTCAGCGGCAAACTGCCGATCAGTGCAGGCAAGCCACGGGGTCGGAACTTGCTTTCCATAGTGCAACTCCTTGAATCCTCATCGTAATTTCGTTTATCTGGTACTAAAATTTTCAGATTATCACGCAAAGAAATGATTGACAAGCTTTAGATCAGTATAAATGATGAAATACAGGTATAGTTGTCAGGCTTTCTGGAATTAAATCCCATAATCTGAAAAGATTGACACAAAAAATGGCCGATGTTATAGTCGAAATCCCGCTGGAAAGAGGTCCGAGTAACGGCCTTTGACTGGCTAAAATCAATTGCTCGGACGACGAGGTTATCCGTGGCAGACATCATTTCTATTGATAAAAAGCTCGATCTGGCCAAAGACAAAAAGGCGGCGTTAATACGAAGACGCAAAGTGTTGGCCGTGCAAAAAGTGTTTCAATGCACCCATTGCTCGATGAAGTGTGAGAAATGCGGGACCCAGATCGAACATAACCCTGAGGTTGGTAAACAATACCGCCGAAAGCTCAGCGTGCCTTACAACTTTTGTCAGGGATGCTCAGAAGAATATTTAGAATATATCGAACGTCTGAAAGGCCGGGGGGATGAGGACTGTTATTGGCACAACGAATCCTGGATTGATGCCTGGACAAAGTGGATCGAATATCAAGGCAGTGTGGATCGCTATATTAAATCCAAAGAGTTCAAAAAGCTGCTTGATGAGCTAAAACAATCTAGGACCGATTAGGAGGTAATATGTTTGGAATAGGAATGCCGGAATTGATTATCATACTGGTAATCATTCTGATTATATTCGGTGCCGGAAAACTGCCGGAAATCGGCGCCGGAATGGGTAAGGCCATTCGCAATTTCAAAGGCGAGTCAGACGAGGCAGAAAAAAAAGAGCCTGAGAAAATAGAAGAGGAAAAACAAGAATAGGTCCCTGAATTCCTTTAAACCTGAATTTTCCCACCGCACAGCGCATCAGATGGTTATAAGCCGCACTGCACTTAACTCAATCCCATATCGGTAAGCACCCGCTTTGCTTTGATTGTATTCGATTGTGCCGCACTTATTCAGACTTGAGTGCGGCTTTGAGCTGGCGGGTTAAAACGGGCACGACTTCAAATAGATCCCCCGCAATTCCATAATCACAATGCTGCATCATGGCTGCCTGGGAATCCGTGTTGATGGCCACCACCACCTGCGCCGTCTTCATTCCGGCAAAATGCTGTACCGAGCCCGAGATGCCGCAGGCGATGTAAAGATTGGGGCTGACCGTCGTCCCGGTTTGTCCCACCTGCATTGAATGTGGCACCCAGCCGGCATCCACCGCTACACGCGAAGCCCCGACAGCCGCTCCCAGAATTTGAGCACATTCATACAGGATACGGTAATTGTCACCGTTTTGCATGCCACGGCCGCCGGCAATTATAATCGGCGCCTCCGCCAGGTCGATCGCGCCGCCGGCATCTTTCTTGACAGCTTCAACCCTCAGGGATGCTTCCGCAATGTTGGTTTGAAAGGATAGAACCTCCGCGGTGACGAGTGCGGGTTGCGCGGCGATGACATTGGGGCGGATAGCAAATAAAAAGTGGCTTCCGCTCACCTTGAAACGTGCAATGGTCTTGCCTGAATATTGAGACTTTTCCGCTGTCAGGGCATCCAGGTCGACCTGGGTACAGTCCAGCAGGAGCGGTGCATCCAGGATAGCCGCTATTCGGGGAAACACGTCTTTGGTCTGGAAAGATGTCAGGCCCAGTAGGGTATTGATGCCAAAGTGATTCAAGGCAGCGACGATGGCTCGCGCCCAGCAATCCGGGTTCCAGCCCAGCAGCCCCTTATCTGATCGAATATCGACAATCTTGTGAATGCCGTAGGCCTGCAATTCTTCTTTATATGCTGGCCCATTCCCATCGAATACCAAGCCGTAGAGTTCGTTCTTCGGACCCTGCGCAGCCGAGATAACCCCGTTTACAGTCGGCTTAATGCCTTCTGGGCTGGTCTCAATCAGAATTCCGATTTTGGGCATAAGGAAAAATCTCCGCCGATTAGTAATTAAATGACTTTGGCCTCTTCCTGTAAAAGGCGGATGAGCTCGGCAACAGCCGCATCGGTCGATCCCTCGATGATTTTAGAGCGGCGTTGTTCAACCACCGGGCGCAATTCAAGAAATTCCATGCTGCCCGCAGCCGCCGACAGTTTCAGGCTGGCAAGATCTACGGTTTGAATCGGTTTTTTCCGGGCCTTCATGATATCCGGCAGGGTGGGATATCGCGGCTGATTCAAGGCTTTACCCGCCCCGACGATACAAGGCAGCGGCATCCGCATAACCGCCATTTCACCGGCATTCATTTTAGATTCAACGATGACCGAACCGTTTTCTAGCTTAAAAGATGTCACATTGCTGGCCACCGGTATGCTAAAGGCCGCTCCCAGGCGAAATGGGGTTTGAAAGCCTTCACTGTCAATGGATTCATTGCCGGTAAAGATAATATCAGGTGCGCCATCCTGCTCAATAGCGGCTTTCAATGCGCGGGCGGTCACCAGGCTATCGGGATTGCGTTCGCAGCGGATTAGGATCCCCCGGTCCGCCCCCATGGCCAGAGCCGATCGCAATGTGCCCTCGGCTGATTCTTTGCCCAGGGTGACGGCGATGATCTCTGCATCGGCGACTTGTCTTTTTAGCCCGCTGGCCGCCTCAATGGCATTTTCATCATAGGGATTGATGATAAAGGTGACCTTTTCATCGATTTGGTGGTTGTCGATGATGGTAATCTTCGCGGCGGTATCCGGGACATGTTTGACGCAAACGTATATCTTCATTCCGGTTTCCGATTTGCAGGTTGCAATTCACCAACGAGGTTAGGTGTTAATCGGTGGAAATGTGAACGATCAAAAAAGGTTTCAGGTGTCCCGCCTTCGCTCGAAAAGCTACGGCGCGGCAGGCAGGTGTCAGGTCAGACAAGCTGACAGAGGTTTAAAAGAAGTGGTTTTAAAATGTCAGATTGCGTTCGAGAGCAAGGCGTCCCGCGAATTGAAAACAGAGCGTACATATCAGTACGTGAGTATTTCAATTCGCGGGATAACGCAGCTATCGGACGATAGATGGGGTTTTAAAACCACTTCTAGCCATTTACTGAGAAACTACTGTCAGGATTAATCTCCCGGTTGCGTGAAAAGAAACCTACGTTGATGGGCCGCTTAATGTGGCGCAATGTAAACTGAAAGGGCTCTTTGTCGTGATCGAGACCTTTTTCACAGGCATCGATGAGCTCCGCCATCATGGCGCCGACCACCGGCGCATTTTTGTACTGGTTGCCGCTGGTGCCAATGGCCATATAGAAGCCTTTCATATCCGACTTGTCGTAGATCGGAATCCAATCGTCGGAGCAATCGTAAAGATCGCAAACGCCTCGCGGCTGATTGGGTATCTGCATGCTGGGTACCCGCTTGGCACAGCGGTAGGTTTGCGCTTTCCACTGGTCCTCGCTCAGTTGGTTGTTGCGTCCCGGCTCGCCTTTACCCGCATAGAATTCATCTGGATCGACCCATTCCTGGGGATCACATTCCGGATCTTCGCTGCCGATCAGAAACATGTTGCCGACTTCCGGACGATAATAGCAGCCGATATCGCCGTCGGATGTATGGTAACCCCCACCGAGATAGTCGTATTCATCCGGAGACGGGCAGTGCATGACCTCATGCCGCAGCGCCTTGGTTTTGATGTTGCAGGCTTCATAAACGCCCTCGGCCATCTGGTTGATTTTGTACGAGTGTGGGCCGGCAGCATTGACAACCACCGGTGCATCGATCTCGGTTCCGTCTTTTAGGGTCACACCGAGCACCTGGTTGTCCTGACTTCTGATGGCAATCACCTCGGCATTAAAGATAAATTCAGCGCCTTTGGCCTCGGCAGCGCGCATGATATTGTGGGTCGACAAAGCCGGGTCATTGACATAACCGCCTTCAGGACAAAAAATCGCGCCTTCAAGCATTTTGGCGGATTCATCAAAAAATTTAGGATCTTCTGGTCGCCTGACCGGCCAGTGCTCGTGCAAATCATAGACGGGTACCATCTCGTTGATCTTGGCGTTATCCCACTCTTCGTATGCCACCCCTACGGCGTCATAATGCTTCTGGACTTTGCGCCAATCATGCCCCTGGGATTTGAGCAGAATCGAGCCGGTGTTCATGTATTTGGCCAGACCCTTTTCATCATTGACATGATCCAGGTAATCCTCCCATTCCAGCCAGTATTTAAAGCCCTCATAAGCCATGGCCACACCATCCTCGGTGGAATAATGGGCCCTGACGATGGCACACGAAGCTGCCGTAGAGCCTTCACCGGCATCAGGCAATTTGTCGATATTGAGGGTTTTATACCCCATTTGGGTTAGCTCATAGGCGATGGGGGTTCCGATGATGCCCGCCCCGATGATGATCGCATCATATTTTTTAGCCATAATCATACCTCCTATAAAATGATAGCTTCAAATCGGTCTTTTGGACACATACATACTTTCTCATATCACAACCCGGGTCTAAAAAACAGCTATTCACATCTTGACAAATGCGGGTTTGCAGATTTTTTTCAAATCCCAGGCCTTTATTTTGAAGGATTTGTCGTGCACGCCCGGGTTGAAATAAATAAAGTTTTTTTTGGTCAGATCCGGGTCCATGTAAATGGGAATAGACGTCAGATGGCCGAAGGGTGGCACACAACCGACTTCACAACCCACCGCCTCGCTGACTTCTTCCGGCTTGGCAAAAGAAACTTTTTTGGTCTTGGCGCCGGCAGCGGCCTTTTTCCAGTCCACCTTTTTGTTTCCCGGCAGCACCAGCACAATCATCTGACCTTCTTTGGTTTTGAGCACCAGCGATTTCACTGTCTCAGCCTCGCTGACACCCAGAGCATCGGCCATAGCCGGATTGGTGTAAACCGGTTCGTGCTCGACAACTTCATAACCAATTTTTGTCTGCTCCAGAGCGGCAATAATTTTCGCCTCAAGCGTCATGATTATTAACTCCTCAATCTAAAATTAGGCCGAAAGCGCTTTGATCCAGCGCAAAAACGTATTTTCCCCGGCCGGGCGCAACCCGAATTCCTCACCGGCTGCCAGAACCGCATGGCCCATATCCCGGCCATAGCCGCGCGAGCAGGTTAGCAAAATTGCGCCGCTGTCGCTGGTGCGCTCCAGGGTGACGATCTGGCAGGGCACATGTGAAAACGGGCCCTGATAAAGAAATGGAACCGTTTTGGCGGGATCTTTGAAATCCAGAGCCGTTAATTTTTCGGCAACCGTAAAAATGTTTTTGCCAATCAGTGCCACAAACAGGGTTGCATCGGTGGTTTCGGTATAGGCCGGATCCACCGGCAACTCCGGCGGCGCTCCGACAAGATGCCAGATCGATGCCTGGGTCTGGTTCATGCGGTTGATGAGAATACCTTTTTGGAAGACACAATTTCCAGGGGCATCCGGAATACCGATACCCGCAGGCTGAAAGTTTGCCAGATCCGAATCCTGCAAATCCAGGCGGATGCGGTGACTTAAATCGAACACCCAGGGCCCGTCGTCTTCGTCTTCATATTCCTGCACCACGGTCCAATGCTCGCGAACTTCAGTTTTTAACGGTTTGCCAGGAAACGTTATGGGAGAACGTCGCTTAATTTCAACAGTCATTTTTGCCTCACATTTTTAGCTGCTGACCTTCAGGGTCGTAAAAGGGGGTGGGCACCACTGTCGCATAAAGGTGCTGACCATTGCATTCATCTTCATAGATCTGCAAACGCGTGCCTTCGACAGCCAGGGGGGCATCCACCAGCGCCAGGCCGACCGGTTCTTTTAATGTAAAGCTGTGGCGTGCAATACACACATATCCTCTGATGTGGCTGTCCACGATGATGGATCCATCCTTGGGGGTGCGGGAGGGGTCTTCCATCTTAAATCCTACCAGCTTGAAGCGGTCTTCCTGGTTTTCGGTTTGTTTCAATGCCACAGCCCCCACGGTCTTGGTATCTGATTTGTTGCGGTCCCACAAAAATCCAAGCCCGACATCGTGCAGGGTGGTTCGCTGCTCGGATTCGGAGCCGATGATCAGATGGGCTTTTTCCATGCGCAGCACATTCTGGGCCTCCAGACCGAAATGGCGAATGCCAAACTGTTTGCCGGCGTCGAGTAAAATATCCCACAGTGTCTGCATATAAGACGAGGGCACATGCAGTTCATAGGAAAGCTCCCCGACAAACCCCAGGCGCATGGACCTTACCGGTATGGTATTTTTAATCATAAATTCGCGATATGCGGCATAGGGGAAAGCGTCAGCGGAAACATCCGCGTCGGTCACTTTTTCGAGGACCTTACGGGCGTTGGGCCCGGCCATGTTAATCACCCCGAAAGCGTCGCTGAGATTGACCATGTGAAAGCGCCAGCCGTCATAGCGGGTGTGATATCGCAGCCATTCCACCGTCGCCCCCGCCCGGGCGGTGGAAGTCGTAAAATAATAATCGTTGTCCGCTCTTTTGGCCACCACGCCGTCATCGATGATGCAGCCGTCATCATTGCACATGGCCGAATATTTAACTTTGCCGTCGGCGATTTTGGACATGTCGCTCACATAAACCCGCTGCAGGGCCTTTAGGGCATCAGGGCCCCAGAGCCTGAATTTGCCCAGCGTGGAGGCATCCAGCAGGCCCACATTCTGGCGCACGTTTTCGATTTCCTCACGGCAGCTGAAGTCTTCGGAAAAATACCGCGCGCGCTCCCAGACACCGATGCGGCGAATGATACCGCCGGCGTCTATTTGGGAATCGTGTACCGGCGTGCGCTTGCACATATCATGATTGCTACCGGCATAGGTGGCGATAAACGTGCCCACCAGGGGCGCGCGCATCGTTGTCGGCATGGCCGTGGCCTGGGTATCGCCATGGTATTGCGCCACAAACAACGGCAGGTTGTGCCCGGGGATACCGGCCTGCCCCGGCCCGGTACCGGCGGCCGTAAAGCGCTTGATGAGCTCGGTGGCATCAAAGCCCTTTGCCAAGGCCTGTTTGATGTTTTTAATGGTTGTATCTTCATCAAAGCAGATAAACGTTTTGCGCCCGGCAGCCGGCGCGGTTACCAATTTGCAGCCCTGCTCCGGGCCCGGCTGTTGATTAAGCTTTTCGCGGGCTTCCTTCAGCCGGCTCTCAACCGATTTGCCGCAATCGGCAGCCGCTAAAACGCCGGCCAACATGCCTGATGCTTCGATTGACGCTGGGTGATTGAGCCCCAGCATGCGACCGGCGACCTGCACCTTGGCCGGCAGCTGTTTGGGCATAAAAAAACCGGTGTAGGGCTCATAGGCGAGCTTTGCCTGGGCCAGCGAAAGGGGACCAGTCATGGGCGTCATCCCGGCGGAGGCCACCAGAAGATCGCAGGCAAACTCTTTGGTAAGGGTCCCCGGGATGGTGGCCAGGGTAACCTTGTTAAGCGCTTTGTTGCCATGGGCACGGGTGGCCACCCAGCCCCGCAGATATGGGATCTTGCACGCCTTAAGGGCTGCGAGCAGGGCCGGGTCTTGCCCATCCTCGCGGATGTCAGCCACACAGGTGACCTCAAGGCCCAGGTTATACAGATCAAGCGCGGCTTCCAGTCCCAGGTCGTGCCCGATGCTGAAAACCGCCTGCTTGCCGGGAAGCAGACCGTAGGTGTGGGCCAGCCGGTGAGCGCAGCCGATCTGCATCACACCGGGGCGCTCGTTGTTGTCAAACAACAGCGGGCGCTCGATACAGCCGGTGGCCACCACAACACTGGTGGCCCGGATTTCGACATAGCGCTCGTCAAAAGAATCGCTCTGACTGCCTTTTTGAAAGGCGGTTACCAGGTTGTTGTTATATATACCCACCACAGTGGTATGCGTAAATACGCGGATACGATCGTTTTGTTCAACCTGTTGGGCCACCTGCCGCGCGCGTTGCGCCAGAGACGTGCCGTTGCCGCTGTCGGTCGTGCGGTAGTCAAAAAATCCGCCCAGCCACGGTCGGGTTTCCAGCAGAATCACCCGCAGTCCCTGCTCGGCCGCTGCCAGGGCTGCCGACATACC
>JASJAN010000050.1 GCA_030066985.1 Desulfobacterales bacterium | reverse complement strand
GTTTTATTTCTGCTTTGGATATCAGGTCGATTAAGAGCGAGTTGGATAGGCGAGAATACATTGACTAATCCCCTGAATAAACCCAGAAGGGATAAAATCTGAAGTGCTGGCACCATTGGCAACCACTTATCACCAAAGAAAACCGATGTAAAATCCTTGGCGAGAAGCATTACCAATACTGTCACTGGCAACAGAATAATTAGTACAAGCTCTATGACTTTTTTTAAAGCTTCACTTAATCTTACAGGTTCGTGCTGCAATTTAGAAAAAGCCGGAAATAAAATATTGCCAATTATACCTGCCAGACTTGAAACAGGGATATTGGCTATATTATAGGCCATCATATAGTAGCCTAAGGTAGATAATCCCAACAGCTTGCCGACAATTGCATCGTCACCGCAAGTGACAATGAAAGTCACTATGGCAATCCAGAATATATGTTTGCCAAAATTAAGTAGATTCTTGGCTATGGACAAATCCAAATACAGCCTGGGTCTGTAAGGGTGCATGCAATAAGAGCTCAAAGTCTTCGTAATACCCCAGGCAATACTGCCCAACACCAACGCCCAAACATTTTTAAGCCAAAAAGCCAATATAATTGCTGTCACAGCACCAACAAAATCGGATATAAAATCCAATTTTACTTTTTTTTGGAATTCCAACTCTCTTTGAAAATAGACCAGACCTATGTTGACAAAACCTCCTAAGACAAAAACTACCGCCATTATCTTTAGCACGGATTCCAACGTTGAATTCTCAAAGTAGGCAGCCAGCCAACCTGCACTCAAAATAAGCAGGAAACATAGAATTAACCCCCTGACAAGACCAATGGTCCATGCTGTATCCAATTGGTTTCTACTTATTTTGTCTTTTTGAATCAGTGCTGACTCAATCCCTGTTTCAGAAAAGACAGTAAAAAAATTGATGGACAAAGTGGCTAAGCCAAGAATCCCAAAATCGATAGGTGATAGGAGGCGCGCCAGGACAACCATTTTGATTATTCCCAACCCCCTTGTTAACCAGTTGCCGCCGAGGCTCCAAAAACCAGATTGAATTACTTTTGGGCTAAGACTTTTCATTTACTTAATACTTAATTGAGTGAACTAATGATTTATTTTCGGAAAATATGAGACAAGGCTGGCTATGATCTGACGCGTTTGAAAAAAATCGCTTTTTCTTTATGCGCTAACGAACGGTACATTGGATCAAGTCTCAAGGGTTTGCATTTCTGTAATTGCTGTATTTACGCAGCTCCGCCTTCTCAATTACATCAGGCCGCATAGCGCTGCGAACCGCTTGCGGCAAATAGTCCTGATCAATTGGCAAGGCGTTTTGATTTTTAATTGTGTTTTGGATTGCTCTGGAAAGGTGTTCATTGAGCCTGCAGAGCATTGAAATTATGGGCATTACGATACGAGCCACCGTAAAACCCACAATTCAAGAGGGGAATTTTGCAAGTTCTGTGCCCAGGAATTTGAAATGATTGGATTTATTTTCGGTCTGGTCATCAAAAGTAGGTATGAAAAGCTATCCAACCTGGCATCGACATATTTTATATTAATTATAGCATGTTATAAAAATTGCTGCCTCAAAAAAATCTATTGCCCCCCATTTTCAAAATCTTTGAATCTAAAAGCTGGCGCCGATAGCTGCCTAAATGCCAACGGGTGACATTTTATTGACGCGCTGGCCAATGGCCTCTGCTGGGTCGCACAGATCCAAAAAACAAATAATTAAGTGTAATAACAAAGTGTTAATCAGAAGCCGCAAAAAAATTGGGCTGATTATTGAGAATTTCGGCAATTTTTCCACTTTAAGCGTCAGAATTCTGAATTACCTCCACAATACTCCACCTCCGAAAAAAATTTTAGTAGACTTTTTAAGTTCAAATAATTATTATAGAAATTAAAAAAATTATTAAATTTTTTGCTTGACACAATACCAAATATATACTTAAATTGATGTTACAGTGGATTAAAGTGGAATAGGATGGATAATTATGTTCCGTGGCAGCTCATTTCATACCATCGACAATAAAGGTCGCTTGATCATTCCGGCCCGATTTCGGCGGTTTATCAAGTCCAAAACCGGTGACGGCGTGATGATTTCTCGTATGGACAGCTGCCTGGTGGCATATCCTTTCAAAGAATGGCAAAACCTGGAAAAAAAGATTTTATCATTGGCGGAAACCAGTGAGAACATGCGTCGGTTCAGACGGGTGTTCATCGGGGGGGCTTTTGAATGCAGCTGTGACAAGCAGGACCGCATTCTGATCCCGCAAAGCCTAAGACAGTATGCCGGTTTCAACAAGGAACTCGTGCTGGTGGGCGTCCTCGAGCATTTTGAGATCTGGGCCCGCCAGAAGTGGGAACAGGAAAACATTGCATTGGAAAAAGATTTCAAAAAGGAGGAGGTCAGAAACGAAATTGCCAAATTAGGACTTTAAATCTATGGCGTATCGACATATTCCTGCAATGCTCAACGAAGCCATCCATTATCTGAACTGCCGGCCGGGCAAAACCTACACTGACTGTACACTGGGTGGATCGGGTCATGCCAAAGCCATATGCCAGCGTATTGTTCCGGATGGATTGCTGATCGGAATCGATCAAGATATTGACGCCATCACAAATGCTCGAGAAGCCCTACAATCCTATTCATCGAATATCCACCTCTTCCATGGCAATTTCACGAATCTGCCTCAATATTTAGCCCAGATACAAATAGATGCCGTCGACGGCATTTTGCTCGACCTCGGACTGTCGCTGCACCAGCTCGAAAGCAGCGGCAGAGGGTTCAGTTTCCAAAAAGATGAACCGCTGGATATGCGGATGGACAAGCGCAGCGCAACCTGTGCCGCTGATCTGGTAAACGATTTGAAAGAAGATGCGCTTCGCAAATTATTTAAAGACCTGGGCGAGGAACGCTGGTCCAAACAGATTGCCCGCAGCATTGTGCAGCAGCGCCGGCAGGAAAAAATCCAGACCAGCTGGCAGCTATCCAAGATTATCAGCGCTGCGATCCCCCGTGGCAAAGCCGCCGGGCAGCGCATCCATCCGGCAACGCGGGTTTTTATGGCATTGCGAATCGCGGTCAACAGGGAACTTGATATGCTCAGCCGTTTCATGGACGGGGTGGCTGACTGGTTAAATCCCGGCGGCCGCTTGTGTGTGTTGTCGTTTCATTCGCTTGAAGATCGCATTGTCAAGCAGCGGATCAAGGCGATGGAAAAAGGCTGCATCTGCCCGCCGAAGGTGCCTGAATGCGCCTGCGGGCAAAAGCCGGCCATGCACTCGTTGACCAAAAAAGTGGTGCGTCCGAGTGATGCGGAAGTGGCCCGGAATCCCATGGCTCGCAGCACGCGACTCAGGGCAGCAGAAAAAATTTAGTCTGCAGACTAAATTCGTTAAATTGTTATTCGTTGATTGGTTAAATGGTTTTTGAAGTTTAGATCAGATAGCAGTCTGCAGATGATACAGATTAAGTTAAGACACAGATAAACGCAGATGAAGACGGATTAAATAAAAAATCTGAGAAAATCTGTGCAAATCTGTGTCCCAACGATAGGAAAAAAATACACATGGCGCAAATTGATAAGATCATTTACCTGTTGCAGATTATTTTATGGATCGCTCTTGTCGTTTTGGCATCAATCGTTTGATCGTTTCACTCGTGCGGTAAACAGCATGAAACGCAGAAAAAAAAAGACGCGCAATCCAAAACTACTGGTGGTTAGCCTGGTGATAATGGGCCTGTTTATTGCCGAACTCCTGTTTTACACCTGGTGTCGTGTGCAGAGCATTCAGACCCGGTATGAGATCTCCGAGCTGAAGGTCAAACAGAAGCAGCTGGTCACCCACCAGGACAACTTGAAAATCGAACTGGCGCGCCTCAAATCGCCCAAGCGAATTGCCAAAATCGCCAAACAGCAACTCGGGTTGTCAGCGCCGAGCAACAAACAGCTGGTCATCATCCCCTGAGGGGAACTAAATGGAAAAAGTCTCACGCAAAGACGCTAAGGCGCAAAGGCAAAAAGCCAAAACCAAAATCCTTTGTGAACTTTGTGTCTTCGTGGTGAAAAAACGCGGCTTAAAACAGTGCCATCATGACGAATAAATACATGCGATTGCGGGTTATTTTAGTCGGGTTGGCCTTCATTGCGCTGTTTGCGGTGATTGGCGCCAAAGCCGTGCATTTGCAAGTATACCGCAGTCCGTGGTTGGCTGAAAAAGCCTCGAATCAATACGAAAAATCACTCAAATCCGTCGGCAAGCGCGGTACCGTCTACGACCGTAATTTAAGAGAGATGGCGGTCACCATCGATGTCACCTCAATTGCGGCGCGGCCAAAGCGTATAAAGGAACCCCGAAAGACCGCCAAAGCGCTGGCCAAAATTTTAAAAATCGATCGGCGCAAAATTTTAAAAAAATTAAAGACCAAAAGCCCGTTTGTCTGGATCAAACGCCAGGCCAACCCGAAGGAAAAAGCCGCCGTTGAGGGTTTGCAATTACAGGGCATCGAATTTGTGCCCGAGCGCAACCGCTTCTACCCCAACAAGACGCTGGCATCCCAGGCATTGGGGTTTACCGGATTGGACGGCTATGGGCTCGAGGGAATTGAGTTTTCCTATGACCGCTACCTGAGGGGTACGAATAGCAACCAGATGGTTTATAAGGACGCTCTGGGCAATGTGTTCGATGAGCGACAAACCGCAGCCAGTCTCAACTCCGGTCACAATATCATTTTAACCATCGATCGCGCCATTCAGTACATAACCGAGAGTGCTCTGGAGGAAACGGTTAAAGAATACGAGGCCCGTTCCGGCATCGCCATTGTCATGGAGCCCCAGACCGGTGCCATATTGGCGATGGCGCATATGCCGTTTTTTAACCCGAATGCTTATACGGATTTTAACAAGGAACTGTGGCGCAACCGCGCTATCACAGATCCGTTTGAGCCGGGTTCAACCATGAAAATCTTTAGCGCGGCAGCCGCCATTGAATCCGGCCATATCAAGGCCCATGATATTTTTTTCTGTGAAAACGGTGCCTACAAGATCGGACGCAATGTGGTCCACGACATCAAAAAGCATGGCTGGCTATCATTGCAACAGATCATAAAATATTCAAGCAATATCGGCGCAGTCAAAATCAGTGAGAAGCTTGGCCGCAAACGGCTTCACAAAATGTATCGCAATTTTGGCTTCGGCGCTAAAACCGGAATCGATTCTCCCGGCGAAACCGCCGGCAGCCTGATGCCGTATAAAAACTGGACCACCGTGGACACCGGCGCCATATCTTTTGGCTATGGTGTGGCGGTATCGGCCCTGCAACTTATCACAGCGGCGTCTGCCATTGCCAACGACGGTGTTTTAATGAAGCCCTATTTTGTCCAGGCCATCACGGATCAAAACAGTGAGCCCCTTAAGCAGTTTCAGCCGCAGATCGTCAGGCGGGTGGTCTCTGATCGCACCGCACGTACCGTCAGAGCCATCATGAAAACGGTCACCACCGAGGGTGGGACCGGCGTCAATGCGGCCCTCGATGGTTATACGGTCTGCGGCAAAACCGGCACGGCACGCAAGCTGGACAAAGACGGGACCTATTCAAAGAGCAACTATATCGCCTCTTTTATCGGGTTTACGCCGGCTGAAAAACCGCGGCTGGCGATCCTGGTCATCATCGATGAACCCCAGGGGAAATATTACGGCGGCATGGTTGCAGCGCCGGTATTTCGCAGGATTGCCCGCGAAACCTTAAATTATTTAAACATACCGCCCGAAGGCGGCGGAAAACAATTTGCGACTTCTCGTCGAATCGAGGCCCGAGGTTGAAATTTTCGAATCTGGTTAAGGCAGTCAAACCATTGTCAGTTGAGCATGCGGGTGCTGTAAAGGACAGCGATCCTCAGATCGAAGCGATTCATTATCGGTCTCAGGAAGTCCAGCCCGGCGGTTCGTTCGTTGCCATCAGTGGGCAATCAGCCGACGGGCATGATTTTATCGAAGATGCAATTAAACGCGGTGCGGTTGCCATCGTTTCGCAAAAAGCAATCGATTGCAAAGTCCCCCACGTGCGGGTGGCAGACACCCGGCAAGCGCTGGCGGATATCGCAGCTCACTTTTACGGCAATCCATCGGGGCAATTAACCGTCATCGGCATCACCGGTACCAACGGAAAAACCACCACTGCCTACCTGGTGGAAAGTATCCTGCAACAGGCCGGATTGGCGGTGGGTGTCATCGGAACCATTAATTATCGTTATGGCGGCGATACATTTGACAACCCGATCACCACACCCGAGTCGCTGGACCTGCAGCGAATTTTAAGTGACATGCTGCGCTGCGGGATCAGCCATGTGGTCATGGAAGCGTCATCACACGCCATTGATCTGCAGCGAATTCGGCGCTGCTGGTTTGATGTAGCGGTATTTATCAATTTGAGCCAGGACCATCTCGATTTTCACGGTGATATGCAGTCTTATTGGAAGAGCAAACAGCGTCTTTTTACCGACTATCTGGTTCAGGGGCCCAAAAGCGCGCAGGCAGTTGCCGTCATCAATGGCAACAATGCCAGCGGCAAAGAACTTGCCCAGATGGTGAGCGTGCCGGTCATCAGCACCGGTTTGGAATCAAATGACACCGTTCATGCTCAGAATGCGCATTGCGGTCGCAGCCGCATCAAAGGTGAAATCATGACCCCGAGGGGCACATTTGAATTTGAATCCCGCCTGGTCGGCGAACACAACCTTGAAAATATCCTGTGTGCGGCCGGCGTGGGCGCGGCATTGGAACTTTCAAATGCACACATAAAATCCGGCATCGAGACAGTAACGACTATTCCGGGGCGTCTGGAATTGATTGAAAACAACATCGAGCGGTATGTGTACGTGGATTATGCCCATACACCTGACGCGCTGGAAAATGTGATCATGGCCCTCAAAGGGATCATGCAAGCCAGAATCATCTGCGTGTTTGGCTGCGGCGGCGACAGAGATAAGGACAAACGCCCGCTGATGGGTGAAATTGCAGCCCGCCTCTGCGATCTGGCAGTGATCACATCGGACAATCCCCGCACAGAGGATCCGATGATCATTATAGATCACATTATGGACGGGGCTCAAAAAGCCCACGGACGGCATTATCAACGGGCTGACTTGAGCAATGGGTTTAAACAAAAAGGCTATGTGATCGAAGCGGACCGCAAACAGGCGATCCGATTGGGAATTGAAATGTCCAGCAGCGGCGATACGGTGCTGATCGCCGGAAAGGGTCATGAAACCTATCAAATCTTGGGAACGACAACCGTTGATTTTGATGACCGGCTGGAGGCCCGAAATGCACTGGCTCAGCTGGCTGCCTGACGGCAATTGCAAGGTAACAGCCAACGGAATTTCAAAATTTAACAACCAAACCGGTATTGGGTAATGGCAACCACACAGGCAACACCATGGACATTAGCGGATATTCTGAAAGCCACCGGCGGCGACCTATTGTGTGGTGACCCAAGCCAGGGATTTGAGAACATCAGCATCGATTCGCGTGAGATATCATCCCGCGACTTGTTCGTTGCCATTGTCGGTGATGTCCACGATGGGCACACCTTTGCCAATGAAGTGGTTCAGCAGGGCATTGGCGGTCTGATGGTCAGCCGCGATAAAGCAGCGGATTTGCCGATTGCCGATTGGCAGGGCTCACACATCGCTTGCGTGGCGGTTGGCGACACCACCCGCGCGCTGGGTGACCTGGCTGCTTTTCACCGTTTACGATCCGGTATTCCAGTTGTGGCGATTACCGGTTCAAACGGCAAGACCACCACTCGCCAGATGACCGCTCAGGTGGTGGCTCAAAAATACAGCACCCTGGCAACCATCGGCAATTATAACAATCAGATCGGTGTGCCCCTGACCCTGCTGCGGCTGACAAGCGAATATGAGCAGGCCGTAGTGGAGCTGGGTACCAACAGCCCCGGTGAAATTGCACGTCTGACCCAGATCTGCTCCCCGGATATCGGTGTGGTTACCAATGTCGGCCCGGCACACCTTGAAGGTCTGGGGTCTATGGATGGCGTCATGCGCGAAAAAGAGCAGCTGATCCAACATCTGAATACCGGAGGCAAGGCGGTGTTAAATGCCGATGACCGCAGAGTCTCTAAGATGGCAGACCACACAGACAGAGAGGTTGTTTTTTTCGGTTTGTCCAAGAACGCTGAGATTCGGGCCAGCGCGGTAAACGAAAAAACAAGCGGCATTTCCTTCAGCCTGCATTTGCCTGAGGAGCAGTTGATGGTGGACCTGAGTGTCCCGGGACAATTCATGGTCCTCAATGCACTGGCTGCTGCCGCGGTGGGCAACTTGCTGGCGTTGTCGGCAGATGACATCAAGGCCGGTTTAGAGAGCTTTCAACCTGTGTGGGGCCGAATGGATGTTTTTCAAACGGCAAACGGCATCCATATCATCGACGACACTTATAATGCCAATCCGGAATCGATGAAGGCTGCTATTACGACTTTGAGGACCTTGCGAAGCAATAGCCGCAGTCTATTTGTGGCCGGTGATATGCTGGAGCTGGGAGACCAGGCGGAATCGCTGCACAAACAGGTAGGCGCCTGGGCAGCGGCCGCCAACATCGACAAGCTGCTCGTCACCGGAGAATTTGCTGGCGCTGTGGTTGTCGGTGCCATGGGTGCCAAAATGAAACCAGCTGATATATTTGCCGGGACCCGTGAGGAGATCCTCGATACCCTCAAGCAATCGCTGAAACCCGGTGATTGGGTTCTGGTCAAAGGGTCCCGCGGCGCCCGCATGGACACCATTGTTAAAGGTTTGAAAGATTGGACGAAGATTAAGCCGGAGGCTTAATCTTAATGGTTATTGGTTAATGGTTATTTGTTATTAGGGAGGGCGACTTTCAGCCACAAAAAGGATTCAAATAACCAATAACGAATAACCAATAACCAAGGTAGGCTGCTGCTGCCTGCTCGCCATCGCTGTTGACTGTCCCGCTCTCAAGCATACGCAGATTGCGGCGGACGGGCGAGGCGGGCGGGTAGCACTCTAAAGAAAGTGCCTAAAATGCCTAAAATTTGTAAGTGCCACATTTTGATCCTGGCGACAAGCCACTTGAACTGACCGAACAAAATCATGGGCGCGGCTTTCAGCCGCGATAGGACCCAAATAACCAATAACCAATAACAAATAACGAGCTTATGCTGTATCACCTGCTATATCCGTTACATACGACGCTGTCGGTTTTCAATGTATTTCGCTACATTACCTTTCGGACCATTTATGCCAGCCTGACGGCGTTTTTGATCTGTTTTCTGCTCGGCCCCTGGATTATTCGCAAGCTCAGCGGCATGCAGGTGAAGCAATACATTCGTGACGACGGACCTGAAAGCCACCTGTCCAAGGCCGGCACACCCACCATGGGCGGTCTGTTGATTGTGTTCTCCAGCGTGGTCTCAACGCTTTTGTGGAGTGATCTGACCAATTATTTTGTCTGGATTATGCTGTTTGTGATTGTCGGCTACGGCCTGGTGGGCTTTGTAGACGACTATCTGATGCAAGTAAAGAAACGCAGCAAGGGCCTGTCGGTGCGCAAAAAATTCGGACTGCAAATTGCCCTGGCCATCATCACCGGCGTGCTGGTTTACGCCAGCCCGAACTTTTCCACCGAGGTCACCATACCGTTTTTAAAAAAGCTCTCGCCGGACCTGGGCTGGGGCTACATATTTTTCGCTGCTCTGGTGATTGTGGCGGCTTCCAATGCCGTTAATTTAACCGACGGGCTCGATGGTTTGGCCATTGGCCCGGTGATCATTGCCGCCACCACCTATATGTTTTTTGCCTATGTTGCCGGCCATATCAAGATTTCTGAGTACCTGCAGATCAATTACGTGGCCGGCAGCGGTGAAGTGGCCATCATTTGCGGTACCCTGGCCGGTGCCGGTATGGGCTTTTTGTGGTTCAATGCCTATCCGGCCCAGATCTTCATGGGCGACGTCGGTTCGTTGTCACTCGGCGCGGCCCTGGGCGCAATGGCCGTTATCACCAAACAGGAAATCCTGCTGGTGCTGGTAGGTGGTTTGTTTGTGATCGAAGCTTTATCGGTCATTTTTCAGGTCAGTTTTTTCAAGATGACCAGCGGGCGTCGAATTTTCAAAATGGCGCCGCTGCATCACCACTTTGAGCTGAAAGGCTGGCCGGAGCCCAAGGTCATCGTAAGGTTTTGGATCATTGCTATTGCGCTGGCGCTGCTGGCAATGAGTACGCTCAAGCTGAGATAACCATTAAGCATTGGAGTGCTGGAGTATTGGAGTAATGGAGTAATGCGATAAAAAAACATTGGAGTAGTGCAGAAATAGGAGTCCACCACTCCAACACTCCACTACTCCATTACTCCGGTAAATTACAGGCAGGATTTTAGATACACCGATTGGATTGTTTGGACATTATTGATGGAATTAGCCGGTAAAAAAATCTTGATTGTCGGCATTGGCCGCACCGGCCTTGCGGCAGCCCGTTTTCTGCACCAACAGGGTGCCCAGATAGCGGCCACAGACACCGCCGCTGAAACGGAGCTGGGTGATGGGATCAAAGAACTGCGTCAGATGGGCATTGATGTTGAACTGGGGCCCCACCGCAGCGCTGTTTTTCAAAAATCGGATCTGATTGTCATTAGCCCGGGCGTTTCACATACCATTGAACCGGTCGCACGGGCCAGAGCCCAGGGCGTTCCGGTCGTCGGTGAGGTGGAGTTGGCCGCCCGGTTTATCCGAGCCCCCATCGTGGCGGTGACCGGTACCAATGGCAAAACCACAACCACTGAGCTATTGGGCCAGATACTGCAAAATTCCGGTTTTTCAACCTTTGTGGGCGGTAATATTGGCAATCCTCTGATCGAATATGTCAGCAGCGGTCAAAATGAGCAGCTCGTTGTGGCTGAAATCAGCAGTTTTCAGCTAGACACCATTGATCGTTTTCGGCCAAGCATCAGCGTGCTGTTGAATATCACGGCGGACCATCTGGACCGCTACCCGGATTTTGAGGCCTATGCGGATTCAAAGATGCGGATTTTTGAAAACCAGCAGGCCGGTGACGTTGCCGTCCTCAATGGTTCAGATGCGCTGATTCGCGCCAAAACGAAGCACATTAAAAGCCAGCGGTTGTTTTTTCCAGCGTTAGAGGCAGATGAACAGGGCGCTGTCTTAAACGGAAGGCGCATCATTTTGAATCTGGCTAAAGTAAAGCCAATCGAATCCAAAATCGACTCGACCGAGCCTTCGACCCGAGCTCAGGCCAAGACGCTCGTCGCTGGCCGAATTCACACGGACTTGGATATCACCGCAACCGCTCTGATTGGTCGGCACAATTATGAAAATGTGTGTGCGGCCAGTTTGGCCGCGTTGGCGGCCGGAGCAACCAGAGAAGGGATTCAACAAACCCTGGACACCTTCAAAGGCCTGCCCCACCGGCTCGAACATGTGGCCACCATCGATGAGGTTTTATTTTACAATGATTCCAAGGCCACCAATGTGGACGGTGTGCTGCGAGCGCTGGACTGCTTTTCCAAACCGGTGTTGCTGCTGATGGGCGGCCGTGACAAGGGTGGTAATTTCAAGGCACTTGAAAACGCTTTACGCAGGTCCGTCAAAGAACTGATTGTTATGGGCGAAGCAGCCGGCCGCATCAAAAAAGCCCTCGGCCGGCTGGCGCCGACAAAGACCGCAGATTCAATGTCCGCTGCAGTGGCAACAGCTTTTGAAGATGCAGACCCGCATGATGTGGTTTTATTGTCGCCGGGATGTGCCAGTTTTGACTGGTACAGCAGCTATGCCAAACGGGGAGATGATTTCCGCCAAGCGGTTAATAAATTACAAAGTAAAGCCAAAAGGCCTAATGAGATGGATTGAATCCTTTGGTCTGAATCACCAAACCGGTAACGGGCTCATCGGGCCAACCGGCTAAACCTGATAACAATGACAAAAAAACAACACCATAGCCAAACCGCTTTTTATGACGTCCAGCTCTTATTTCCAGTGCTTTTCCTGGTGGGCGTCGGCATCGTTATGGTGTACAGCGCCAGTTCGGCTCTGGCACTCAAAAAATTCGGCAGCGACTTTTTTTTCTTGAAAAAACAGGCGCTGTTCGCTCTGGCCGGCTTGATCATCCTGGTGGCCGGGCGGCATTTCCCGTATCGATATTACCGCCCGCTGGCTTACCCGCTGGTTGGGCTTTCTCTGGCGCTGCTGGCGTTGATTCATTTTACCGATCTGGGGCTCACTGCCGGTGGGTCCACCCGCTGGATGCGCTTAGGCAGTTTTTCGTTTCAACCATCTGAATTTGCCCGCATCGCTTTGGTTATCTATCTGGCTTACTCTATGGAAAAAAAGTCAGATCAGATCAAACAATTTTCAATCGGCTTTGTACCGCATGTCCTGGTGCTGGGCGGTTTTGTGGCCCTGATATTTATTCAGCCCGACTTTGGCACTGTCTTTATTCTGGGAGCGCTAACCTGGATCATGCTGTTTATCGGTGGTGTTCGATTTTATCAGCTTTTTGCCACGATGCTGGTCATTTTACCGGTGGCATATCTGTTTTTAATCAACGCCGAGTATCGCGCCAAACGCATCTTGGGCTTTCTTAACCCCTGGGAGCATTCAAGCGATGAGGGCTACCAGATTGTGCACTCGCTGATGGCATTCGGGACCGGTGGGCTCTGGGGAACCGGAATCGGCAAGGGCTATCAAAAGCTTTTCTATCTGCCGGAGCCGCATACGGATTTTATATTTTCGGTGATTGGCGAAGAGCTGGGGCTGCTGGGGGTTGCCATCATCATCGGCCTGTATGCCTGGATCATCATACGCGGCGTGGCCATTGCGCGCAGCGCACCGGATTTATTCGGCGCTTACCTGGCAGTGGGGCTGACGGTCGCCATGGGACTTCAAATCGTGGTCAATATGGGCGTGGCCCTCGGGCTGCTGCCCACCAAGGGTTTGACCTTGCCCCTGCTCAGTTACGGGGGCACGTCGCTGCTGCTCAATATGGCCTCCATAGGCATATTGATGAATATCAGCGCAGCCAGCAAGTTATAGGTTATTGGTTATCTGTTATTTGTTGTTTTTTGAAAAACGGACGATATGCCGGGCGAACAGTCACCAGGTTCGGTTCTAATAACAAATAACGAATAACATTCGAAGGGCTTAAGAAATGGGCAGTACAGGATCAACAGGTTCCGAAAGTAAAGCCCTTCGAATTGTAATTGCCGGTGGGGGCACCGGCGGTCATTTGTTTCCGGGTTTGGCCATCGCCCAGGAGTTTATGGCACGCAATAAAGACAATACGGTTGTGTTTGTCAGCACGGGAAATCCATTGGAGCGCTCGGTATTGAGCCAGACAGATTTCAGACTTGAATCCGTAACAGCCGAAGGCATTAAGGGCCGCGGCATGTGGAACCAGGCCAAATCGGCGTTGAAAATACCCAAAGGAATTATCGAAGCATTGCGCATTTTAAAAAGCGTCAATCCGGACCTCACTCTGGGGCTCGGCAGCTATTCAGCGGGCCCTGTGGTGGTGGGCGCATGGCTGTTGCGCACCAAAATCGTGCTGCATGAACAAAATATTTTGCCCGGCATTACCAACCGGATCTTAGCGCGGTTTGCCGATCGAATTTATGTGTCTTTTGATGATACCAAAGCGCAATTTGCGCCGCATAAGATACGGCTGACCGGCAATCCGGTGCGCAAAGAGCTGTTAAACCATCATAATGGTGAGGCCGTCGCCCCCGGAGACGATAAGTTTTGCGTGTTGATCGTCGGTGGCAGCCAGGGAGCCCACCGCATCAACACCACCATGATTGAGGCCCTGAGCCATTTAACCCAAAAAGAGGGGCTGTACTTCATTCATCAGACCGGTTCAGGCGATGAACAGATGGTCGCCGAAGCCTACGAGCGTGAAAATGTAGCGGCTAAAGTGCAGTCTTTTTTCAGGCAAATGGGCCCGCTGTATCGGCAGGCGGATCTGATCATCTGCCGGGCCGGCGCCACAACGGTAGCCGAGGTAACGGCCATGGGCAAAGCGGTTATTTTTATCCCCTTCCCTTTTGCGGCTGATGACCATCAGACGCTGAATGCCGCCACGCTGGTCGCTAAAGGGGCTGCTGAAATGGTTCATGAGAAAGAGTTGCAGGCCGATGCCCTGGCCCAAAAAATCGAATTTTATGCATCCAGCCCGCAGGCCCTTGAGGCAATGGCCCTGAAGGCCGGCCGGTTGGGTCATCCGGATGCCGCACAACACATCGTGGATGATTGCTATCAATTGCTCAAATCGTCAAATGGGTAATTCGTTCAATGGAAAAATTGTCAGGTTTCATGGTTTTACTGTTCTTAACATAGAGACCTAAACTTGGAAATCCTGTGTATCTGAAGAAATACCATATTCATTTTGTCGGCATCGGCGGCATTGGCATGAGCGGAATTGCCGAGTTGCTGCTGAACCTGGGCTACAAAGTGTCGGGCTCAGATCTGCAAAGCTCCGATATTACCGCACGTTTAAACACACTGGGCGGAACGATATATAAGGGGCATGCGGCCGAGAATATCAAGGGTGCCGATGTGGTCGTGGTTTCCTCAGCCATTGACACGGTTAACCCTGAGGTCGAGGCGGCCAGTCAGGCATCGATTCCGGTCATTCCGCGGGCTGAAATGCTCGCCGAGCTGATGCGTTTAAAATACAGCATTGCGATTGCCGGCGCTCACGGCAAGACATCCACCACCTCAATTGTGGCCTCGGTGCTGGCCCAGGGCGGCCTGGACCCCACGGTGGTGATCGGTGGCAAACTGAAAAGTATCGGCTCCAATGCCGTACTGGGTGAAGGTGACTTTATCGTCGCCGAGGCAGATGAAAGTGACGGCTCATTTTTAAAATTTTCACCCACCATCGCCGTGGTCACCAATATCGACAAGGAACATCTGGATTTTTACGCGGATCTGGATGCGATTAAGGACGTTTTCTTGAACTTTATGGATCGCATACCCTTTTACGGCCTGGCGGTTTTGTGCCTGGACAATGAACCCATACAGGAGCTAATCCCTCAGTTGAAAAAACGCTATACGACCTACGGCATGAGCTCCCAGGCGGATTTTCAGATACGGGATGTCGAATTCAGTCAGCAAAAAAGCCGTTTTACGGTTTATCACCACGGCGAAAAAATGGGCATGATCGATCTGAACCTGCCCGGCATCCATAATATCTATAATGCCACCGCCAGCATCGCCGTCGGCACCGAACTCGATGTGAGTTTTGACCACATCAAAACCGCCCTGGAGACCGTTGAGGGGGTTCAGCGGCGGTTGGAAATCAAAGGCGAAACAAATGGCATCACGGTTATCGATGACTACGGCCATCACCCCACAGAGATCAAAGTCACTCTGGAAGCCATTGAAGAAAACTGGCCGGACCGGCGCAAGGTGGTCGTGTTTCAACCCCATCGCTACAGCCGGACCCAGGCCCTTTTTGATGAATTCAGTCGGGCGTTTTACCAATCCGACGTTCTGGTGGTGATGCCGATATACGCCGCCAGCGAAAAACCAATCGAAGGGGTGAACTCTGAGAAACTCTGTGAGGAAATCAAAGCTCACGGCCACAAAGAAGTCGTTTATATCGATGGCTTAAAACCGGCACTTGCTTTTCTGAAAAAAAACCTGCTGCCGGGGGATGTGCTGCTAACACTGGGTGCCGGCGACGTGTATAAAGTCGGTGAAAAGTATCTAAAAAAATAAAAAGTCGGTTTCAAGGTTCACCGGTTCAAGAAACCAATAACAAATAACTGACAACAAATAACCATGGGACGAAAACCACGCAAAAACTATCGTAAAGGCGCCAAAAAAAAACGCCGATTTGTATTTTTGCGCCGGCTGGCAATGGGCTTTTATGTGGTTGCTGGTGTTGCGGCTCTGCTGGCGACCAGCTGTTTATTTGTGCTGATCCACGATGTCATCACGCAATGTGACTATTTCAAAGCCCAACGCTTGAAAATAGAAGGCGGGCAACGTCTGAGCGCCAAACAGATTATTGCTGCCGCCGACGTAAAAAAAGGGGTCAATATCTTGTCGGTCAACCTGGCAATGACCCGCAAACGTCTGATGGCGCATCCCTGGATCGCGGAGGCCGAAATCCGGCGTGAAATCCCTTCCGGGCTTTACATCCGCGTTCGTGAGCATACACCATTGGCGATCGTCAAACTGGATCGTAAGTACCTGATGAACGAGCAGGGTCAGGTATTTAAAGAATGGACGGCTGCGGATCCGGCCAATTTACCGCAAGTCACTGGATTAAAGATGAGCGACTTGCGCAGCGCCGGCCGCATGGCGACAGCAACCAAACAACAACCGACCGCCTCTGAGCGGCTCTCCGCATCGCAGAGCTCGCTCAATAGGCCTTTTGAGGCGGTGATGCAGGTTCTGCTGATGGGCAAACAGACGCGCGGTATTCTCACCAACCGCCAGATCAAGCACATACTGGTGGATCGCGAAGTCGGGATAACCCTCAAAGTCTTTAAAAAAATGAAAACCGTCGTTCTGGGGTATCACCATTATCCACTTAAATTTCGTATGTTCCAAAATATTTTGACCTATGGCAAAAAGCGGCGAAGTTTTCCGGATTTCAATCGCATAGATCTCAACAATGTTAACCGCATCGTGGTCAATCCCGTCATCCAGATTCCGAGCGGGGACCACAAGGAGGTATGAAATGCAGGGAGATGTAATAGTCGGTCTTGATATCGGAACCACCAAAATTTGTTCGGTCGTTGGCGAAGTATCCGGAAACTCAGCCAACATCATCGGCATCGGCACTAACCCCTCAATCGGATTGCGCAAAGGGGTCGTGGTCAATATCGAATCGACAGTCGAATCCATAAAAAAAGCTGTGGAGGAAGCTGAATTGATGGCCGGCTGTGAAATTTCGGCGGTTTATGCCGGCATTGCCGGTGGCCATATTACCGGCTTTAACAGCCGGGGAATCGTTGCCGTTAAAGGCAATGAGATCGGCGAGCAGGATGTCGATCGGGTTATCGATGCGGCCCGTGCGGTGGCCATCCCCATGGATCGCGAGGTGATTCACGTCTTGCCGCAGGAATATATGGTGGATGATGAGCGCGGCATTCAAAATCCGGTCGGCATGTCCGGCGTGCGGTTGGAGGCCAAAATTCATATTGTCACCGGAGCAGTGGCATCCGCCCATAACATCGTCAAATGCGCCAACCGATCCGGCCTGGATGTATGCGATATCGTTTTGGAGTCACTGGCATCGGGCGAGGCCGTCTTGACCGCTGAGGAAAAAGAGCTGGGTGTCGCCCTACTGGACCTGGGTGGCGGGACAACGGATCTGGCGATCTTTTCCCAGAACAATATCAAGCACACCTTTGTTTTGGCACTGGGCGGCAATAATCTGACCAATGACATCGCCATCGGGTTGCGCGCACCCCATGCCGAAGCTGAAAAAATCAAAAAGAAATACGGCAGTTGCGTCTCCAAAAACATCAATCCTGAAGAAACCATCGAAGTGCCCGGCATGGGCGGCCGCGAGCCCCGCAAATTATCTCGCCAAATTCTGGGTGAGATCTTGGAACCCCGCATGGAGGAGATCTTCCAGCTGGTACAACGCGAAATCGTGCGCTCCGGAATGGAGAATATGATCCCATCCGGGGTCGTCATCACCGGCGGGACGGCGCTTTTAGAAGGTGTCAATGAAATTGCCGAATCGATTTTCAATCTTCCCTGCCGGATCGGCAAACCGCGTGCTATCACGGGCCTGGTGGATGTCGTCAACAACCCCATGTACGCGACCGGCGTAGGGCTGGTGCTATATGGAGCAAGCAACCAGGACTCTAGCAAATTCAGAATTCGGGATAAAAATATTTTTAACCGCGTCATGACCCGCATGAAACGCTGGTTCAATGATGTGGTCTAAATTTTGGTTAACCGGTTGCCGGTTGAGCCGGCTAAGCCGGTTGAAGATAGATTCTAATAACCCATAACCTTTAACCCAACTTTATGGAGGAAAAAAATGTTTACCTATGTGGACCAAGAAAAATCAGCAAAAATTAAGGTAATTGGAGTCGGCGGTGCGGGCGGTAACGCCATCAACAATATGATTGCATCTCATTTGCAAGGTGTTAAGTTTATTGCCGCCAATACCGACAGTCAAGCGCTTGAAATGTCCATGGCACCGGTCAAAATTCAAATCGGCGAACAACTGACCGAAGGGCTTGGAGCGGGCGCAAACCCCCAGATTGGCCGCGATGCGGCGCTTGAAAGTGAAGAGGCCCTGCGAGCGGCGCTGGTCGACAGCCACATGGTGTTTATCACCGCCGGATTTGGCGGTGGAACCGGAACCGGAGCTGCACCGGTTATTGCCGAAATCTGTAAGGATTTAGGCGCTTTAACGGTAGCAGTGGTCACCAAGCCATTTGCGTTTGAGGGCAAAAAACGAACCATGCTGGCTGAGGATGGTATCGACAGCTTGAAAAGAGTCGTCGACACCGCCATCAGTATACCCAATGATCGGTTGCGCGGTCTGGCGCCCAAGAAAGCCAAACTGATGGATATGTTTTTAAAAGCCGATGAAATCCTGTTGCACTCGGTCAAGGGCATCACCGACCTGATTATGATGCCCGGACTGGTCAATCTGGATTTTGCAGATGTGAGAACCACGATGTCCAAAGCCGGACTGGCCATTATGGGCATCGGGATTTCCTCCGGTGAAAACCGCGCGGTCGAGGCCGCCGAACGCGCCATGTCGCACCCCTTGCTGGAAGATTTGCCCATTGCCGGGGCCAAGGGCGTGCTGATGAATATCACCAGCACCAGCGATATGGAATTTGAGGAAGTGGCCGAAGCCTCCGAAAGGATCCACGACGAAGTCGGCGATGATGCCGACATCTTCTGGGGCACCTCCATCGACGACAGCCTGGATGATGAAATGCGCGTCACCGTTATTGCAACCGGCATCGGCGCTGAACCGGAAATGCAGCAGATGCCCAGCAATGCGGTTGAGCTGCCGTTAAGAGGCAAAGTACGCGATATTACACCGGATGACCTGGAAAGAGACATCATTGATTACGAAGAGCCCACTTTTATCCGCCAGCAAAAGGCCGTGGGGGAATCCAGCGGGGCCCTCTACCGCGGTCCCCAGGGGCTGAGCGTGGAAGATTCCGAGTTGGACGTGCCGACTTTTATGAGACGCAAGGCGGATTAGGGCACCAATTTCCGTTGTCCGTTGAAGGTCAAGGTTAGGCGAAATCAATTGATTTGAGCAGGAGCTGACGTTAGCTTAAATTGAACCATTGCACCGCCCGGCAATCGTTCTTGATGCGGCGAGCTAGGTCCTTTTAAAGACCACAGATTGAATATTGACTGTGCGTCAAAATGCCGCATGTTAAGCGTATGGTCCACATAGGTCGTAACAGCAGCTCCTGATGTGGGGAAACATCGCCAGCAAGGTGAACTCAAATCACCGTCGATTTAGGTCACTAACCCCCTGAGACGGACAACGGACAAACTCATGGCAGCAAGGCCTCCAAAATCCAAAAAGCGCCCGCAGGATACCGAGATCGGCGCCATACACAAATCCTGGCGCGGGCGCGTCCGTTTTGCCCTCGTCTATCCGAATCGTTACCATGTGGGCATGTCCAACCTGGGTTTTCAAAGTGTCTACCGTCTGTTAAATACATATGACCATGTCGTCTGCGAACGGGCCTTTCTGCCGGAGCCTTCCCGTAAGACACCCTCGATCATCAAAACCGTCGAATCCGGAAAACGTTTGACTGATACCGATGTCATTGCTTTTTCGCTGTCTTTTGAAAATGATTATCCCCATATTCTGTCCATTCTTGAAAATATCGGTCTGCCCTTGCAAGCCGATCAGAGAAGTGACCAACATCCGCTGCTGATCGCCGGCGGTGTTGCCAGTTTCTTAAATCCGGAGCCGATAGCGGCTTTTTTTGACTGTTTCTTTATCGGTGAGGCTGAGGCGATTATTCCGCGTTTTCTGGAGGCTTTCGAACCCGGAAACAAGCGGCGTCGCATGCTCAAGAAAATTGCCTCCGATGTCCCGGGTGCATATGTCCCGGCATTCTACGAGGTCGATTATCACCCTGACGGCACGATCGCTGCATTTCATTCCCAAAAAGCCGCTCCACCTTCCGTAAAACGGATGTACCTAAAAGACCTGGCCCAAACTGCCACCTGCAGCACCATATTAACGCCGGATACGGCCTTTGAGCAGACCCATCTGGTGGAGGTCGCCCGCGGCTGCCCCCACGGTTGTCGGTTTTGCGCCGCCGGATATATCTATCGCCCCCCGCGTTTCAGGCCGATTTCAGCGCTGACCGAAGATATCGATCAGGGAATATCCCAAACAGACCGCATCGGTCTGGTGGGAGCTGCTGTTTCCGATCTTCCGGGATTGAGTGACTTGTGCGGCCAATACCTGGACAAAGATTTGCGCATATCGTTCAGCTCTCTGAGGGCCGACGGTTTATCTCCGCAGTTATTGTCGGTTCTCAAGCACAGTGATGCCAAAACCGCCACCATTGCGCCGGATGCCGGCTCTGAGCGCATGCGCAAGGTGATTAATAAAGGCATCACCGAAGACGCCATTCTGGCGGCTGTCGATAACCTGGTAGCCCACGGCATTCCGAATCTCAAATTGTATTTTATGATCGGTCTGCCCACCGAGACCAACGATGATGTCGAGGCCATCATCCATTTGAGCAAACGCATCAAGCACCGTTTCTTGAAAGCCAGCCGAGCCCAAAACCGAATCGGTGACATCACCATCAGCTTAAACTGCTTTGTCCCCAAACCCTTTACCCCATTTCAATGGGTGGCCATGGCGGAAACCGGCGATCTGAAAAAAAAGATCGCCAAAATTAAAAACGAATTAAAAAAAGTCCCCAATTTGCGGGTCCATTCGGACATACCGCGCTGGGCCTACATCCAGGCGCTTTTTTCCCGGGGCGATCGCAGGGTTGCCGATATCCTTTCTCTGGCGCACACCCATAAGGGCAACTGGGCCCGTACCCTCAAAGTCGTATCGATCAACCCGGATTTTTATGTTCTGCGCGAGCGCGACCTCGATGAGCACCTGCCCTGGGATTTTTTGGATCAGGGAATCAAAAAATCCTATCTGCAAACCGAATATCGGCGTGCCACCAGCGCCAAACCCTCTCCAACTTGCCGCGTCGATACCTGCCAGATTTGCGGAATTTGTAACCAGCCATCAGATGACAGATGACAGAGGTCAGAGGTCTGAATCTGGGTGTTTACAGTCCTGAAAGGTTACAATATGGTAAACTACCAAGTACGAGGACGATGGGTGCATAATACTTTCGTCCTCGTCCTCGTCGTCGTCCTCGTCCTCGATTAATCAACCGATCTGCCATCTTGTACCCTCCAACCCATAACTCCTGATGAAGTAACCTCCCCGATCGTCAAGAATATGGATAATATTGCAAAAAAATGATGAAACATACTTGAAAATATGAGCCTGAGATGATAATTAAAACCCTTTTTTAAACGGAACCAAATGTCGAACCGATATGTTGCACTGTGGTCGATTTGATACAGCAGGAGAATCGGCAAGGAGATGCGATGATTGCAAGTATTTTTTTTATG
Source organism: Desulfobacterales bacterium (assembly GCA_030066985.1). Classification (NCBI taxonomy): domain Bacteria; kingdom Pseudomonadati; phylum Thermodesulfobacteriota; class Desulfobacteria; order Desulfobacterales; species Desulfobacterales bacterium. The sequence continues at coordinate 18,137 of JASJAN010000050.1, read as the reverse complement.
TTGGGCCTGGGAATGGTTTGCGCTGCAATTTTAACAGCGGCATCCCGTGTTTTTTATGTATATGAAGATCCACGTATTGCCCGTGTGGAAGCCACTTTTGCAGGCGCCAATTGCGGCGGTTGCGGTTATGCCGGGTGTTCCGCTGCAGCTGTCGCTGTTGTCGCAGGCGAAGCGGACCCCAGTGTTTGTATCGTCGGCGGCCCTGAATCAGCTGCCAACGCCGCCGCTGTTATGGGAGTGGAAGTCGGTCTGGCTGAGCCCCCAAAATCCTATAACCCTTGCAGCGGGGGCGAACGCGCTGCAGACAAATTTGTCTATCTGGGGGTCAATACCTGCCGAGCCCAGGCAGTTTTATCCGGCGGCCAACGGGCTTGCACTGTCGGATGCATTGGACTGGGCGACTGCATCGACGCCTGCCAGTTCAATGCGCTCAAAATGGGCCCCCACGGATACCCGGAGGTGATTGAAGAAAAATGTGTCGGTTGCGGCGCTTGCGAAACGGTTTGCCCCAAATATGTCATGAAGGTTAAAACCATGTCTGAGCGCCTGATGCATTTTAATCGCAGCAGCGATCGGCTGGCGCCCTGCCGTCAGACCTGTCCCGCTGAAATCGACATACCCCAATATATCGCCCAGATTCGTGAGGGCGACTATGAGGGCGCTGTCAATACTATCCGAGAGCGAAACCCGTTTCTGTTGTCCTGTGGGCGGGTATGCCCGCACCCCTGCGAAGAAAACTGCCGCCGGGGAATTGAAGATGAACCGGTGTCCATTAATCAGTTGAAGCGCTTTGTCGCTGATTATGAAATGAATTCCGGCGATCGCCTACCGATACCGACAGCCCCCGATACGCGCAAGCGCGTTGCAGTTATCGGCGGTGGGCCGGCTGGACTCACCTGTGCCTTTTTTCTCAGGCGCCTGGGCCATCAGGTCAATATTTTTGAAGCCATGCCCAAAATGGGGGGCATGCTGCGCTATGGTATACCTGAATATCGCCTGCCCAAAGCGGTCCTGGATTGGGAAATCGAAAGCATTCTCGATTTGGGCGTCGATTTTCACACCAATGTGAAATTCGGTCATGATTTTGACCTCAGCTCTTTGGTCGCATCCGGCTTTGATGCCATTTTCATGGGCATCGGCGCCTGGAAGGATGCCAGCTTGCGGGTGGAGGGAGAAGATCTCAAAGGCTGCTATACCGGAATTGATTTTCTGTCGCGCCTGGCCAGTGGCGAAAAGCTTCCCATTGGCAAAACAGCCGCGATTATCGGCGGGGGCAATACGGCCATCGACTGTACCCGCAATCTCATTCGTATGGGAGCCAAAAAGGTCTATATCGTTTATCGACGCACCCGCGGGGAGATGCCGGCCAATGAGGTCGAAATTGACGCGGCCGAGCATGAAGGGGTTGAGTTTCAATTTCTGGCGGCGCCAACGAAAATCATCGCTGATGATGACGGCCATGCCACCCATCTTGAGTATCTAAAGATGGAGCTCGGCGAACCCGACGCAAGCGGCAGGCGCCGGCCGGTGCCCATCGAAGGCTCTGAAACCCTACTGCAAACCGATATGGTGATTACGGCCATCGGCCAATCCCCGGATGTTTCGTTTACCGAGCGCACGCAGAAACGCCTGGCTGATCTGAATACCACACGCTGGAATACCATCGATGTGGATCCGGACACCCTGCAGTCCAATATCCCGTATTTGTTTGCCGCCGGTGATGCCGCCACGGGTCCGTCTCTGGTGGTGTCAGCGATTGGCGGCGGACGAAGGGCTGCCCGCTCGATTCACCAGTTTATCATGGGGCAGGAAGTAAAAGCCCAAAATAATGAATTAAACAGTGATCTGATCGCCGAAACCCTATTTGACCAGGTAGACGGGATTGTCAAAAATACCAGAGCGCCGATGCCGGAGCTGGAGGTGCAGGAGCGCATCCATTCTTTTATTGAAGTCGATCAGGTGCTGTCACGAGATGCCGCCGCGGGTGAAAGCAATCGCTGTCTTTCATGCTGTCTGACATGCTATGACCCGGACGGAGCGGTAAGCACCCCTCCGCACCCGACAACAAAAAACAAATTGGGGGAGGCAGCCTAAGAAGGTTCAGGGTTTAAAGGTTCAAAGGTTATGCGTTGGTGTTTGGTGTTGCGAACTCAAACACGGCAACTAGCTTTTGGTTACTGGCTTAGATATAGTGACGAAAGACCGATAGCCAGCTAGTTACCAGAAGCGGAGCGGCCAGCGGTCAGAACTGCTCAACCCGGAACCCTTGAACCCTGAACGCTGAATCTATAAAACTAGGAACAGCTAATACAAAATATAAAAGCAATCAAATTAAAAAAAATTGAAAGCATCGAACACGGAATGAGGAGGACCTCATGGGTGGTCTGGACTTTTTAAAGAAGGTCGACATCTTCAAGGGATTCAATCAGGATCAGTTAAATGCTGCCGGTAAAAGCGGGCAGGAAAAGCAATATCTCTTTGAAGAAAAACTGTTTGCCGAAGGGGATGATGCCGACCGCATCTGGCTGGTCGTTGATGGACAGGTCCACCTTCGATTTGATTTGCCGGGCCGCCCCACTTCGGAGCAAAACACTGTTTTCGCGATATCTGCTGCGCAGACGCTGGGCTGGTCAAGTTTCGTACCGCCTTTCAAGTATGCGCTTTCCGCTTATAGTGCCACCAAAACCTGCAAAATCCTGCAAATCCAGAAAGATCACCTCCTGGAATGTTTTGAGGCAGATCCCCGCATGGGGCTGATGTTCATGACAAATGTGGCTACCATCGCCAGCCAGCATTTTGATCAACTCCAAGAATCGGCCACTGTCTCGCCGGTGTCGAAGGTTAAAATTACAGTTCACATGTCCACCTGTGGCATTGCCGCCGGTGCGCGCCAGGTGATGAGCGCCTTGATGGAAGAAATTTCCAAATCAAATCGACAAGATATTGAGGTGGCCAGTGCCGGATGCATTGGTCATTGCAAAAATGAGCCTAACATTACAGTTGAATTCGGCAGCAGTGAGCCGGTCATATATCAAAAAATGACTCCCGAGAAGATGCGTCAGGTATTTGAAAAGCATATTCTAGGGGGTGATGTTCAGACCGATTTTGTATTGGTCCAATAACAAAGGGGGCTTTTATGGTCGATCTCGATTTTTTGGAAGATGTGGATGCGTTTTCAGACCTGGATGATGATCAGCTGGCAACCGTACAGGAATGCTGCGAAGTCGCAAAATTTAAACGCGGCGAAACCATCTTTGCGGCCGGACAAGTCCCTGAATATTTTTGGCTCGTGCTTGACGGTGAGGTGAATCTGATCTGGGATGCCCCCGAAGGACCGGCAATGCCCGAAGACACCATCTCGACCCTGACCGAAGGGATGCCTTTCGGCTGGTCTAGTCTGGTGCCGCCCAACAAGTACCGCCTTTCTGCCCACTGCGCTTCGCGAAGCTGCAAGACGATCAAAATCTCGCGAGACCGACTGCTGCAACTGTTCGAAGATGACGCCCAGCTGGGATACCGCGTTATGGCAAAGGTCATGATTGTCGTCGGCCAACGATTTCACCAGCTTCAAGATGAAGTCGCCCGTCGCAGGGGCTATGATATTATTAATCGGTGGTAAACACAGGCGCTTATTCAAGTGGTGTTAAAAGGTGTTTAGGGGGACCAATTAAACGAATCTTAACTTCCAATTGGAATGTTGGCGTGCTGGCGTAGTGGAATATTGGAATAATCGGAATGAGCTAAAATTATTCGAATTTCCATCGCGCCATGAGGCCATGACGTCATCACGCCGTTTTGGCAGCGCTATCATCTCTCATAACTATCTAAAAATTTTATATTTAGCTGGATTCACACTTTACCAGAAATTTCTTGAAAGCTAGTCGACATTATGGTAGTCGGTGCATGGCTTTCTGGCATGCAGTTGACAGGCAACACAAACACGATACGGAAATCATATGTTTTCAAAAAAAGAAATGAAACTGGCAGGTGCATTGGCCATATGTTTATTGGTCATCGGTGTGATTAGCTACGCCGCCTTTCCGCTCAAGGCGCCGGAAGAGCCGCTGCGTTTGATGTATACGGTTGCGGCGGGCAATGTCCTGTTCAACCATAAAACACACGCATCCATAGAAGGTTACGGGCTGTCGTGTTTTGACTGCCACCATCATCCCCCAGAGGACGATTCGGCGCTTGTTGCCTGTGGTGCATGTCATTTGCCCCCAGCAGAAGAAACTGAGGTCAATGAAACTTGTCTGGATTGTCATGATGAATCTGATTTCGAAGATACGGAAATGCTGACGCGGGGCGACGCATTCCATGACCAGTGTATCAAATGTCACCAGGATTTTGAAGCCGGTCCGGTAGAGTGTACCGGCTGTCATGCACTATAAAAACTGGATTGAGAGAAAAACCAATTGAGAAACCAAAAAAGGTTAAATCATGATTAAAAAAGCATTTTTGGGTTTATCCACACCGCAAATTAATTATGAAACCCTGCCTGCTCAGCTTCCGGGAACGGAAAAACTTCCGGCCCCCAAAACCATCACCCTGTATCACCCCAAAAATGATGATTACAAAACCCCGTCGGCACTGGCCATCGGCGATTCAGTCAAAACCGGTCAAAAGTTAGCCCTTTATCCGGATGAGAAGCACTATGTGATTTCTCCGATCAGCGGTAGGATAGCCGCCCTTTCACCTTATGCGGGTGATTTCGGCAAAGATTATATGGCCATCAGCATTGCACGGGATGAAGCCGAAACGTTTGACGACACCTTCCAGCAAAAAAAGCAAACGCCGTCTTTTGAGCTGCTTAGCGACTATCTGGTCGGTGTCCCGGGCGCACCACCGATCGCCAAGCTTGCCAATTCAAACGGCAACATCAAAACCATTGTCATCAGGGGACTGGACCCTGACCCGATGGTGGATACCAGTCAGTATATCGCTCAATCCCGCATGAAGGATCTCACAAAGGGGATTCAGATCCTCAAAGAAGTGACCGACGTGCAGGATTTTGTTTTATTTACTGCCGGTGAAACGGTGCAAGGGTATGGTCATATCGGCGCCCGGGTCGCCGGGGTCAAAACACAATATCCGGCCGCCTTAGAGCCCATGGTGGTGAAAGAGGTTCTCGGACAGGTTCTGCCGGCCGGGCAGACCTGTGAGGATTTGGGAGCCTGTTTTATCAATGCCGAGGCAGTGATCTCTATTGGCAGTGCCTTTGAAACCGGGCACATTCCGACCGACAAGACCTTAACATTCATTAAAAAAGACGGTACCTACAGAATCATTGAAACCTGCATTGGCACCCCAATCCGTCATATCCTGGAAGCCTATGATGAAACGGTTAACGAATTTGACCGCATTATTCTCGGCGGTCCGATGACCGGTTCGGCGGTTTATGCGTTGGATCATCCTGTTCAGTCGGACACCGATGCCGTAATTGTGGTGGACCGCAACGCGGCTGCCTATGCTTCAGATTATCCGTGTATCAACTGCGGTGAATGTATCCGGATTTGCCCGGCGAAGATTCAGGTCAACATGCTGGTTCGATTTCTGGAAGCCAACCAATATGAAGAGGCCGCCGACAACTACGATTTATATTCGTGTATCGATTGCGGCCTTTGCAGCTATGTATGCGTATCCCAAATCCCGATTTTGCAGTATATCAAGTTGGCAAAATACGAGCTGGAACGCGCAAAAACGTTGGAGGCAGCGAATGCTTGAGAAAAGAGACATGCTTGAGCAGCAATTACCCCTAGGACAGAAAAAATTAATCGTATCCCATGCCCCGTTCTTTCATAGCGGGCGTTCGATAACCGAGCGCAGTTATCATACCATGCTGGCCGCCCTGCCGGCGCTTTTGCTGGGCTTATACCACTATGGCATGCAGGCATTGGGTGTGGTCTGCCTAGCGATCTCCTCAGCGATCATCTGGGAGCTGGCCATTAACCTGGTGACCAAAAGAACCATCACCATCGGCGACGGAAACGCCGCCTGGCTGGGAATGCTGTTTGCCATGCTCGTTCCGGCCACCATGCCCTGGTGGGCGGTCATCACCGGCACGTTCATTGTGGTCGTTGTTGGCAAGCAAATATTTGGCGGTATTGGCAGCAACGCCTTTCATCCGGTCGCGCTGGCACTGGCAATGATGATGCTCTCATGGGGAAGCCTGTTGGACTTTGATGCCGCCCTGCTCAATTACGATCTCGAATTTGCCACCGTTTACCCGCTGGCGGCTGTAAAATATTACGGCGCCGCCTCGGCGGACAACTTCAACCTGGTGGATCTTCTCATGGGACGGCAGCTGGGCGGTCCCGGCGCGACCTTTGGTCTGGGTCTTATCATCGGCGGCGTCTACCTGATGCTGAGAGGCTTTATCCGCTGGGAAATATCCCTCACCTTCCTGGCCGGTGTCTATTTAACAGCCACCGTCTTTAATCTGTTCAATCCGGCCCAGTTTGCGCCGCCGGCCTTTCACCTGCTAACCGGCTATACCTTAATCGGCGCTTTTTTCCTGGCCACCGAAGATTCGTCTTCACCCGTCAATTTCATACCCATGCTGATTTATGGCGCCGTTGGTGGGATTATGACCGTGCTGATCCGCAATATCGGCGCCTGGGTGGATGGGGTTATTCTGGCCATTCTGGTCATCAATCTGATTAGCCCCCTGCTGGATAAAATCCGACCCCCGGCACTTGGAAAGGTTGAATAAGATGCGTGAAATGATAAAAATGCTGCTTGTCCTGACAATTCTGGCCACCTTATCCGGAGGGCTGCTGGCCGCCATACGCGATAACACCAAGGATCGCATTGAAAACCAGGTCCTTGAATTTGTCAAAGGTCCGGCCATCCGATCCATTTTGGAAGGGGCCACCAACGACCCCATCGTAGATCGCTTTCTACTTAAGGTCGATGAAATCGAGCACACCTTTTTTGTGGGTGTTTTTGACGGCGAGCCGCGCGCCATTACTTTTGAAACCTCCGGTAAAGGTTATGGCGGCGATGTGGGTTTGATGGTCGGTATTGACGTCTCGAACAATCAGATCATGGGGGTGGGCGTAACCACCCACGCTGAAACGCCGGGCATGGGTGCCAAAGCCAAAACTGATCCAAGCTTTGCAGCCCAGTTCAAAGAGCTGCCGTTGGGAGAACCGGTCAACGTCACCTCTGACGGCGGCAGCATTAATGCCATCAGCGGCGCCACGATTACATCCCGCGCGGTGACTTCGGCAACCAATGATGCCTTGAAAATATTTGAAAAAGCGAAACCCCAGCTAACCGCAAAGCTGAACGAATTTAAATAATAGGAGCAATGGATGGCCCGATCAATTGTACAGGAATTTACCAAAGGCTTATGGGATGAAGTTCCGCCGTTTCGTTTAGTCCTGGGCCTGTGCCCGGTGCTGGCCGTAACCAAAACCGTTGAAAACGGTATCGGAATGGGTGTTGCCACCACCTTTGTGCTGGTGTGCTCCAACGTGCTGGTATCCATGCTGCGCAAAGTCATCCCGGCCAAGGTCCGAATCGCCTGCTATATTGTCATTATTGCCACATTTGTGACCGTTGTAGAGCTGGTCATGCAGGCCTTTGCCTATCCACTATTTCTGAAACTGGGCATTTTTATCCCGCTCATTGTTGTTAATTGTGTGGTGCTGGGTCGTTCAGAAGCCTTTGCCTCTAAAAACGGTGTGGTTCGATCCCTGCTGGATGGTCTGGGGATCGGCATCGGCTTTACGCTTTCACTTGCGGCGTTGGCGGCTGTACGCGAACTTTTGGGCACCGGTTACCTGACATTATGGAAGGACTGGGGCCTGGTTTACAATACCTTTGGTCCGGCTTACAAGCCGTTTACGTTTATGGTCGAAGCGCCGGGTGCATTTGTCGCGCTGGGTTTGATGCTTTGTCTGATGAATCTGGTGGGTAAAAAATAGGAGATGACGATGGGCGATTTAATCGTTCTGGCAATCAGCTGTATCTTGATCAACAATATTGTGCTGGCCCAGTTTTTGGGTAACTGCCCGTTTCTGGGGACTTCCAAGAAAATGGAAACTGCCGTCGGCATGGCCATGGCGGTGGTGTTCGTGCTCGTTATGGCCGGCGTCATCACCTGGCTTACCGATAGATATTTCCTGAAAGCATTGGGTCTTGAATACCTGCGAACCGTGTCATTTATCCTGGTGATTGCCTCGCTGGTGCAATTTGTCGAAATGTTCCTTAAAAAAAGCATCCCGGGTCTGTATGCCGGCCTCGGCATTTTCCTGCCCCTGATCACAACCAACTGCGCTGTTATGGGCGCTTGCCTGATCAACATCAATGAAGAATACAATTTCCTCGAGGCGCTGGTCGCCTCTTTCAGCTACGCCGTCGGTTTCGGCCTGGCGCTCATCATGTTTGCCGGCGTACGCGAGCGCATTCTTTTAGCCCGGGTTCCGCGCCCACTTCAGGACACCGCCATTGCCCTGGTCACCGCCGGAGTTCTGTCACTCACCTTCATGGCCTTCAGGGGGATGGTATAACCGTTCAAGGTTCAGAGGTTCAGGGTTCAATGGTTAAGGCCCTTGACCTTTGCCCTCTGGTTACTGACATTCGTTCGTGTTGCTCAGTCCTCAGCACTCAGTCCTGAGTCCTCTGAAATCTGACCTCTGACCTCTGACTTCTGACATCTGCCATCCGAATTGACACTTGTGCATGACCGTTCTTATATTTTGACATATCTATTGTTACCTCAAATCAACTTCTATAGGAGAACAACTGATGTTGTACAACAAAATCATGGTCCCGCTGGATGGTTCGGAGCTGGCAGAATGTGTCATGCCGCATGTGGAGGCCATTACAACCGGATGTAAAATCACCAATGTGGTATTTGTCCGCGTGGTAAATCCAATTCAATTGCCGGCCAGTGTGCCGGCCAGAGGCGAATTCGGCTTTGGTGAGGAAGAGCGATTGCAGCTGCAGAAGCAGCACACGCAAGCGGCCGAAGCCTATTTAAAAAGGATGGTGGCAAACACCCGTCTTGATGGTGTGGTTCCTAATTATGAGGTATTGGAGGGCATGGTTGCCGATACGCTGGCGCACTGGGCAGAGAAAAATGAGGTTGACCTGATTGTCATCGCCAGCCATGGCCGTTCGGGTGTCAGCCGCTGGATAATGGGCAGCGTGGCCGACCGCTTGCTGCGCTCTGCCTGTGTTCCGGTTTTGATGATCCGCGCCCCGGGCTGTGTTCCGGGTATCTAAAATAAGGTTCAAAGGTTCAGCGTTCTGCGTTCTGGGTTATGAGCCTTTGAACCTCCGAACCGTTGAAACCAGAACCTTTGAACCCTGAACCTCTGAACCTTGGAACTTTATATATCATATAGGTAGTGACACACATTACACCCCTTCGGCGGATCCGGCATGGCTTCCCGGGCCTGGCGCATCACCTTCACACGGTTGCTGCCCGAAGAACCGAGCAGACCGTTCATGATGATATTATCGAATTTTTCAACCCTTTCCTGGAATATCTGCCGGTAGAATTGACAGCTCTCTGTCTCCCATAAATCCATTAAATCGTCCTGCGGCAGCTTGCCATAGTGGACCGAAGGAATGGTGACTTCTTCTCCCAAGAATGTGGTCGGTCCGCCGAGTGCAAGATTGATACAGGGCGCCACCGTGCCGTCGTATCGAATAAACAGGGAATCGCGCGGATCCTGCTCGCATACAGCCAGTTCCTCAGGTGTAAAAGCGAAGGCCGTCGTTTCGATGTCTAATTTTTTTGCCAGGCGCCGGGCTTTATCCAACGATTTTTGCAGACGCCGGATTTCTTTGGTTTCCTCGGAGGCAAAAAGGCCAAAGCCTTTTCCCTCCTGATCGCGAATGACATCACATTGCTTGAAATTGATCTGATCCACCCCCAGACGATCCGCCAATTTCACGATATCTTCCATCTGGTGCGCGTTTATGTCCATGATAACAAAATTGAGCATGGTTTTGGGCACCTTGTTGCTGCGCAGCCTGGAGATGTTGGCCACGTTTTCACAAACTCGATTAAAATTAGACCCCACCCGGATTTGGTTGTACATCTCGGCATCAGCCCCATCCATGGAAATACAAATCCAGTTAATGCCGGCAGCCAGAATTTTCTTTAGTTTGTCCTCTTTGAGCAGCAGCCCGTTGGATAAAAAACCGGTTTCACATCCGGCTTGAACGGCATCTGCAATCCATTCGGGCAGATGGGGTTGGAGCAGGGGCTCACCGCCACCGGTAAAATCAACCGATTGCACCTGATCTAAATAGGGTCGTATGGCATCCCAAATTTCCGGGGTCATGATACCGCGATTCTGGGATTTTTTGGCGATCTCTCTCCAGGGGCACATGACGCACTTCAGATTACAGGCAATCGCCGATTCCACCTGAAAGAGTCGCCAAGGCCGTTTTTTAAGCGATTTCTTTTCAAGCACCTGATCGCGCAATGATGACAGGCGGCGATCAACATAATTCGGCCAGATGAGCGCCGCCGTTGAAAACCACTTGCCGGCCCGTTCCAGCCAGACTTCGCCCGGCGGGCCGGCAGCGGCTTCAACAACTTTTTGAGCAATTCGAAAGCGAGGCTCGCCGCAGATGTCATGCGGACAGAGCCCCGGTCGTTCTTCTTCCCTGAAAGCATGTTCTTCAAAGGCAGTGGCTACCGTGCCCGGATAAATATTGATAACATCAATCCCTTGGGGGTCAAGTTCCAGGCGCATGGTATTGGCCATAACAGCCAATGCCGACTTGCTGCCGCCATAGACCCCTACCGTTGGAATGGGCACCCGGCCGGCACAGGATAAAATATTGACCACCCGACCGCTGCCCCTTTTTTGCATCTGCGGCAACAGGGTTTTAATCAGCACCAGAGGCGAAACCGTATTGACCTCGAAAAGATGGCGAATGTTTTCTTCGCTGGTCTCTTCCATCAGGGCAAAATAGCCGACACCGGCATTGTTGATCAGAACATCAATATGACCGAGCACCGCACTGGCTTCTTGCGCCAGCCGGGTCGCCTCTCCGGGTTGAGACAGGTCGGCGGTAATAGCGCGTGCATTTTCTTTTTGCGGCAATTGTGAAATCAGCTCATCCAACGCCTTTTCCGATCGAGAAGAGACCACCAACTGCGCTCCCCTGTCAGCCAGCAATTTCGCTATGGCAGAGCCCAGGCCGCCGCTGGCACCGGTGACAAGAACATTTTTGCCGTCAAAAGAGTATGGCGTCATAGTGGTTTATCCGAAAGCATCGATCTTGAAATATACTATTGACCAAGGAAAATACGATAACCATCTCGCTCATTAAAAGCAAGTAAACGAATAACAATGGGACCCTATGTAGCGGTTGACATTAGACAGGGTTCTCTATATCTTGCTCGCCATGACAAATTACCGCACCATCTGGAAGCATGAGGATCACCAGGCCGATAAAGTCGCCAGAATTCTTCTGGCGGATAAAAAAGTAGCCGTGAACTGGAAAATGTTGCTGCTGCCCGTTTATCTGTATCAGCGTTTCAAATATAAGCAGAGACTGCGTTTTACCTGCAAAAATATTCTATTTACCAAACGGCTTGCTTTTGAAGCAGCAAAAAATATTGACCAGGGCAAAGATTATGCCTGGGAGTTCCGCCAGATTGAAATCAAGACCAAAGACGTCTTGAACAAAGAAAAAAAAGGCTTTTACACCGAAAAAATCAGGCGCCGCCAATTACCCGAAATCGAGCTGCTCATCAACCATTACCGGGATCTTTTCAAATCACAACAAACAACATATGCCGGCATCATCAAAGAACAATTTCCCTCAAAAGGTCAGTATCTGAGCTTTTTAACCTCCCTGCAAAAACTGGAAGATGACGTCATTCAGGCTTCCATTACCACCATGCGTAAAGGAACCAAAACAGATCGCAGACGTTGGTTTCAGAGAGTGAAAGAGGCCACTAATAATATCCGCCTGGCAGAAGCCGATCAGATTTATTCTTAAATCAGATGGTTTCAGGTGTTTATATACATAAGGTTTCGGGTGTCAGGTGTCAGGGTCGGTTAGAAGGGCTGACACCTGACACCCGAAACCTGACACCTTAATTTTTGAACCTAAAGCTTTTTCGACAATTTGCTAAGGTCAGTATCCGATCTGAGTTGAATGTGCACCGTGCGATGTTTTAAAAAGGCCTGACCGCCCCATTTTTCCTTAAAGCGTCGGATACCGCGGTTAACGCCCAGCCCCAGGTTGATGGCCTGCATTCCCTTCGATTGCGCCAGCCGCACCATTTCGTCAAACAGAAGATCAGAAGCACCCGGCACACTCATTTTTGCAGAGCGAAAATTAAATTGGTAAAAGGCATAGTGAGCCGAACCCAGATCGACAATGGAAAACGCAGCCAGCCGACCCGACTTACGGGCCTCAAGCAAGTAAGCCGATGGTGACCGCTTCATATAGGCTGACACCTGTTTAAAGACCTTCACAAGGGCCGCGGATAACTTTTGCCCACCGATAAATTCTTTGATGATCTTTTTGTGTTCCCTGCCAAATTGACCCGCTTCTATTTGCAGTTCCCTTGCAGCGCGCCGCACCATGTAGGCCACATCCGGGTGCGGTGGCTTTAAGGGCAGGTCAAGGCGATAGTAGTGATCTGCCGGCTGGGGCTCATCGCCTGGCGGTAAACCGGACAGGTCTTCGGCAACCAGCGTGATGGCATCCGGGTTGAACCGCTCACAGACCACCGGGTATACCTGTGAGAGCTTCTCAGGAGGGTCTGCCAGGGGATATCCGATAAGAATGAGATGGTTTCGCTGCCGATAACACAGGTAGCCCTGAACATAAAAAGGCGTGCCGCCGGAGACTGCCGTCGCGTACTGGATTAAATGCTCCGGCACATATGCGTGTTGGAAAATATGCTCCTGTTCGTTACGATTTAGCATCTCATGGCTGGGATGGGGGTGAATATAGGTTGTTAACTTCTGCCGCGCGCATGTTTTCGGTGATCGATTCAATTTTGGCGGCCGTCTGGGTATCGGCCTTGCTGCCCAGCGTCCGGTGCGCGGCGTCAATGACCGCTTTTTCAGCCGATTGCAGTGTTGTCAAAAAGGATGAATAATCCGCTGCCGTTTGATAGGCGTGTGTCACCAGGGCGGCATGATCCATGCCGGGTGCGCTTAAGAGCGCGGTGTAATGGTCAATGAGCAACTCCACTTCACTCAGTTGCTGCTGGCGAATATCATCAGAATAAATACCGTTCGGTACCGAGGCCACCAGTTCTTTCGTCTTGGAATCGATCTGCGCCATAACCGCTGTTTTGGGGGCGTCTTTTTTTTTCATGTCCAGGGCTGCATCCAGCGCCATCTTCTTGGTAAACATCTGGTTCTGGATAAAAATCTCCCTGGAATGCTTCAATTTAACATAATTGAGGATAAAAATGACCGGAATCAAGATTTCCCAGACCGTCAGCTGTTTCGGTTTGATCAATGAAAGCGCCAGTGTCCGGGCCCTGGATTCCTCTTTTTCCAGTATGATTTTATATTTTTTGTGATAATCCTCAGTCAATGTCTCTCCGCTGGGTTAAGATATGTTATAAATGGTTAAGCCTCAAATCATGACTTCGGCAAAATTAACAAGTGCCTAAAATGCCTAAAATGAACTAAAGTGACTAAAATTGCAGTGTCGCTATGCTCCATCTTTTCTATTAAATCCCTGTCTTTCGTTCTGTGACAGTTATCGAGGTCGGTCATGTCGTTTTCTGGAAGGCGCTATGTTGATAAGATACCTTATCAGATGGTAGCGGCCTGGTATTTGGGATGTTTAGCATCTAAAATTTTGGTTATGCGAAAATGTTAATATCATCCCAAATATCAGGCCACAGGCAATTTGCCATTCATAGCGCCTGGAAGAAAATGATATGAACGACTTTATCTTTTACCATGATTCGATAACACTGAATTAGAAAACTTCTTCAATTATCTTTGCCCGCCTCTCTTCAAGCTGCTTTTGTTCAGCCAAGATCTTCTCTTTGAGTTTCTCGTTTTCGCCCTTTTTGGCAAGCAGCTCGCGATCCACCTCGGCTTCCGCAGCCGTTAATTCCTCAAAGAATGTCTGCAGGTTCTCCTGGTTTTGGTAAGCGGCTTTCATCAAAGCATAAACACTTAAGCCGTCCTCTTTTAGCAGCATGCCGTAGTGGTCAGCCAGCAATTTAATAGCGCCCACCTGGGCTTGCAGCAGCCCCGTGGAATACAAATCAAGGGAATTTAACCACACCCGGGTGTCGTTTTCAATGTGTTCGAACACATCAGCTTCAGGTTCACCCTGGGCAAGTGCCTGAGCGGCATCAACGGCCAATTTTCGGGGAAAAAGGAAATTCTCGGTATATTTTTTCAGGGCGCTGCCGCGACGCAGGAAATCAATGATGAACATGCCCGGAATGATATAATGCCAGACGGTCAGCGGCCGGGTCACGATAACACCCAGGGTCACTTCGCGGGCCAGTTTTTCTTCCGCTATCAGGATCATCTTGGGTTTTTCCATAGGGCAATATCCTTCAGTGGCCGGTTATGGGAATAAAGCTTTATAGCGGTTGTTAAATATGCGTTGCGATGAGCAAACGTTTTATTTCTACAATAGCTTATACCGCAATTCCATTTATCTGTAAAATTCTATGGAGAGCGGTGAAAATCACCTGAAACGACTTGTCAAATCCCAAAAAAAACACCAGAAACGGAAACCATTTTTGAATTTGCGATAGATGAGTGCTGTTAGTGGCGCTGACAATTTTGAGCGACACAAAAAGAAAGGCGCTCTTCAGAAAAGAGCGCCTTTAAATGTCTATATCTCAATTTAGTGTTTAGTCCGGCAGAATCGGCGGAGTGATAAAAGTGCCAGACCACAGTACCCAGGAAATAAACAGAGTCCAGATAGCATTTGCGGTCTGAGATAACCAGTAGGCAATGGCCGGTCGTCCGCCGCCGACAGTCACCAACTCTTTAAAGTCGGTTTCCAATCCAATGGCCACAAAGCACATTGCAAAAAACCAGCTGCGATAGCTCTTGCAAGCTTTGGAGACGGCCTTGGCCGCTTTTTTGCCCATCGAAGGCTCGATGATAAAAGAAACCACCAGAGAAGCCACCATAAATCCGACCACGAATTTGGGGAAGCGGTACCACACCTCGCTGAAACCGGGCTTCTCAACGCCCTCTTTTTTCTCCAGCGACATGGTCGCCCATATGGCCATTAGAAAGGCCACCAGGCCGATCATCACATTCTGGGCCATCTTTACCATGGCGGCGGCTTCAACTGCCGCTTGGCTTGGATTGCCGGCCTTGTCGCGCAGGATTTCACCGGCGGCAATCACCGCGCCGGTGTTGTCGATCACACCGCCAAGCCAGGCGCCCCCTTGATTGGTCGGCAGATCCAGCCATGCCGCAATCGGCGGCATCACCAGAATCAGGACCACCGCGCATACCAGGACCCAGGCCACCATGTAGCTCACCTCTTTGGGATCACCCTGGACGGCGCCGCCGGCGGCAATACTGGCGGAAACACCGCAAATGGCGTTGGCCGTTGCAATAATGCTGCTGAAGCGCTCCGACACCTTGAATTTGCGGCAGATC
This sequence comes from Desulfobacterales bacterium, assembly GCA_030066985.1. Taxonomy (NCBI): domain Bacteria; kingdom Pseudomonadati; phylum Thermodesulfobacteriota; class Desulfobacteria; order Desulfobacterales; species Desulfobacterales bacterium. Next base: position 2,541 of record JASJAN010000050.1, on the reverse strand, counting down.
CAGTAGGTGCCGAACCACACCACTGTTGCCACCAGTACCGCCTGCATCACGCCGAAAACACCGGCTTTCAGAACCACCGAAAACATGATGGTGGCTCCCATGCACACCAGACCGATTTTAACAAAAAATTCGGTCTGGCCGGCAGCTTTGAGCATTTTGGGCACCTTGAATATGTTGCTGATGATCAGGCCGAAAGCCAGGGCGAATAGGACATAAGAAATACCCCACTTTTTGATAAACGCCTGCTTGGATATCACCATGGACACGACGGTGATGGCAAAAATGACGGTAAAGCCCGGGATGTAATTCTTCAAATCATATTTCATGAAGATGCCGCCGATAAATGTCAGAATCCCCATGGTAAGGCATAAAACGATCGCCGTCCCTACGGTCGACCACCCTTTGGGGAAGGCTGCTGTCAGGCTGGTCCATGTGGCGATTTTGGGCGTTGCCGGGAGCACACCCCAGACAGCTAACAGCAAAATAAACCAGCCAATGAAACAGGCCCACCAATCTTCATTTTGCAGTAGCGGGGTCCTGTTGTTTCCGTTGCTCATTTTATTTGCCTCCTTCTTCTTGGTTAGTTGGGTTGCAAACAAACATTCCAAACTGAGTGTCAATGTTTTCGAAAAGGCTCTGTTCTAATTAACTCAACCTGAAAATGTCCGGTGCTTCACCTCCTTTCAGCCTGATAATTTTAAAACTGTATGGTCTCCATCTGTCCTTTTTTATACCACAAAGTGTTGTATAAGAAGCATCCGGGAAACGCAAGCAGAATCATGTACCAACAGAATGGAAAGGTCAAGAGCAAAATGATCAGCAGCTGTATATTGGTGTATAAAAATATAAATTCCAATTAGTTATGTCATTTCGCGCCCGATAATACCACCCTGTCAGGACTGCCAACTTAGGTTTTAAATGCTTTCTTAAGGTTTTCCGAACACGGATATCCCCTTGACACCCGGTCAGGTCTCGCCTATGATCGCTGCTCAAAATTTGACACATCAGAATCTCTACCCGCTTTCATCGGTGCCCAATTGCAGCTGGATCGCAGGCGACGCTTGAAATAGGTTGACCATGCTCAGCGGTTCTGAAAGGAGTTAAGGGGTATGTTGCTTTACATCGTGCTGTGCCTGATCGGATTTGTATTGCTTTATTTTGGGGCTGAGTGGCTGGTCAAAGGCTCCTCCAGCCTGGCACGCAGCCTGGGGGTGACCCCGATTGTCATTGGTCTGACAGTAGTGGCTTTCGGCACATCAGCCCCCGAGCTGGTGGTGAGCTTGATCTCATCCATTAAAGGCAAAAGCATGATTGCGGTCGGCAATGTGATCGGCAGCAATATCTGCAACATTGCCCTGGTATTGGGATTGTCGGCCTTATTTAACCCCATCAAAAGTGATCCATCGGTCATCCGGCGCGATATACCGATCATGCTGGGCATTTCCCTGTATTTGCTGGTCCTTTCGCTCAATAGCACTCTGGGCCGCATTGAAGGCGCCACGCTTTTCGGCGGCATCATCGCCTACACCTTTATCAATTATTACCTGGCCAAAAAGGAAACCCGGCAAGCCGGCGGTGGTGAGATGACCGCGGCGATCGAATCCGAACTGGAAGATATCGGCTATATTGCTTCCAGATCAAAGCAGATTTTGCTGGTAGTTGTCGGCATCGCCGGTGTGGTCGGTGGGGCCCAGATGGTGGTCGAGAGCGCCGTTTACATAATGACGGAGCTGGGTGTCAGTGAAAAATTTATCGGACTGACCATCGTGGCCTTTGGCACCTCCCTGCCTGAGCTGGCCACATCTGTGGTGGCTGCCATGCGCGGTGAAATGGATATCAGTATCGGCAACCTGGTCGGCAGCAACGTGTTTAATATCATGAGCGTGCTAGGCGCCGCCTCTCTGGTGCGGCCGATTCCGATTCCCGGCGGCTTTTTTGAAAGCGGGCTGTGGATCGATTACCTGGTGATGCTGTTCACCAGTTTTTTGCCCTGGCTGCTGATGCGCCGAACCTATACCGTCGACCGCAAAGGCGGCGCCCTTCTGCTCGCCTGTTATGTGGGATATTTAACCTACCTGATTATCAAGGCATAAAGGGTTCAAAGGTTCAGCGTTCAGGGTTCAGGGTTCAATCTTTCAGGAACCTTTGAACCTTTAAACTTTGAACCTATAAACCCGCCTCCTGGATTTGTTTGATCAGCTGAGCCATATCCGGCGGCAGCGGGGATTCAAACACCATCCATTCATCGCTTTGCGGATGGGCAAGGCCCAGTCGCCAGGCATGCAGCATCTGACGCCTGGCTGATTTTAAGACCTGCAGGATCTCGTCCGGACGGCGGCTTTGTCTGGCAATTGTTTTTTCCAGCTTCCGGGGCCGATAAACTTTATCGCCCACAATGGGATGCTGGATAGACGCACAATGCACCCGTATCTGGTGTGTTCGCCCGGTTTTCAACGTCACCTCCAGAAGAGCAAACTGCTTAAATTGGTCCTTTATTGCCCATTGGGTCTCCGCGGTCCGACCGCTGCGGCTTACAGTGGA
>JASJAN010000049.1 GCA_030066985.1 Desulfobacterales bacterium | reverse complement strand
TTTTCTGACCTCTGACCTCTGTCATCTGATTTTAATATGATGCGCACATCGACGACACTAACCCCTTTTTCATGAACAATCACCGGGTTCAGATCCATCTCCTGGATTTGCGGATAGGATTCGACAATATCCGAGCACAGGACCAGTAGGCGCTGGAGGGCCTTTTTGTCCAGCGGTGCTGTTCCGCGCGCCCCGTCCAAAATCGGATAAGACTTGGTTTCAGCAACCATTTTGCGGGCGCCTGTTGGCGAGATCGGCAACACCCGGAAGGCCAAATCTTGTATAATTTCAACCATTATGCCGCCAAGGCCATACATGATTACGGGTCCGAATTGATCATCGATTTTGGTTCCGATAATCACCTCCACGCCTTCATCGGCCATCGGGGAAACCAGCACACCTCTGATATCTGCCTTGGGGGCATACTTTTTACAGTTTTTTAGGATTTGGCGATAAGCGGACCGGATTTCCTTTTCTGTATTGAGTTTAATGCGCACGCCGCCGGCATCGCTTTTATGCAAAATATCAGGGGAAACAATTTTGAGGGCCACGTCAGTTCCCAGGTCTATTGCGCATTGAACGGCTTCATCTGCGCTTGTCACCAGGCAATCTTTCGGCACTGATGCTCCGTGTATTTCAAACAGTTTTTTACCTTCATGTTCGAGCAATGAAAATCGTCCCTCCTGAATCGCCTTTTTAATGATTTTGTTGCCTTCAGGCTTGGCTTTGGCCTTCCAATTTAGCTTGAAGGATATCTTGGTGTGATAACTGGCCAGATACCTGCCGTATTCCGCTAAAACTGCAATACATTTTGCAGAGATATCCAAAGAATCATAGACCGGAATTTTGTAATATCGCAGCAGATCAAGTGCATGCGGTTTTTCATGATTATACAGGCTGTGTAGTACAATGGGCTTATTGCGTCTTTTGACGAGTTTGCCCATGCGATGGGCGCCGTCTTCTTCCATCAACGCCAGGCTCTCGGCAAAGCGAATGCCGTAACCGCCGAAAAGACCGACGATCAAAAGACCACCGACATTTGAATCTTTGAGGATGATCTCGGCACAATCGGCAAACACTGACGGATCTGCATCCGTACCGCCGGCCACATCAACCGGGTTTGGAACTGAGGCTGCCGCCGGCAGGATCTCTTTGAGCCGGGTCTGGGTTTTTTCGCTCAGCTCAGGCAGCTCGATACCCAGGTCGGTTAAAATATCGGCCGCAATGGTGGCATGGCCGCCGCCGTCTGCCAGGATGGCCACTTTATTATTTTTAATGGGCGGCAGGCTTGAAAGTGATTCGGCGGCCGGGAATAGCTCATCGGATTTTTCAATCACCACAATGCCGGCGCGCTGAAAAGCCCCTTTGGCAACTTCAGACATGCCGGCCAGGGCGCCGGTGTGAGAACCGGCGGACCGTTTGCCGGTGACCGAACGACCGCTTTTGAGCAAGATGATCGGTTTTTCCAGGGTTGTTTTTTGGGCCTGCTGCAAAAATTCACGGCCATTGCGCATACCTTCCACATACATCAAAATGGCCCGCGTGTCCGGATCCTGCCGAAAAAATTCCAAATATTCGTGAAACTTGATGTCGGCTTCATTGCCGACACCAACGTAATAGGAAAATCCCTTGCGGCTTTTAATTTTGGCTTCGGTGATCAATGTCAGCGCCATGTTGCCACTCTGGGTCAGCAGGGCAATATCTCCCCTGGGGGCGTCTTTTAATCCCACCAGATTTAAGTTATCTTTAAGGTTGAGCATGCCGGAGGTGTTGGGGCCGATCAGGCGGATGTTGTATTTTTTGGCTGCCGCTACCATATCATCCTCCAGCTTGCGGCCCTCGGATCCGATTTCACCGAATCCACCGGCCAGGACCACCGCGCCTTTTACGCCTTTTTTGCCGCAATCAGCCAACACTGACGGCAGTGTCTTTGCCGGAGTTGCCACCAATGCCACATCAATGGATTCAGTTATATCGGTTACATTTCGATAGCATTTAAACCCCAAAATGCTTTTTTCTTTGGGGTTAACCGGATAAATTCGGCCCTCATATTTTTCATCCAAAAGGGTTCGGATGGCCTGATAGCCGCGTTTGGTCTCATTTTTTGAGGCCCCGATGATGGCCACCGATTCGGCATTAAAGATGCGCTCTAGGGACATTCTCACTCCTTCGTCTGGTTCAAGGTTCAACGTTCAGAGGTTCAAAGGTTGAAAACAGAAGTCAGATGACCCGGCTTCGCTTTAGCAAGCTTAGTCGCGGCAAACAGAGGTCAGAGGACATAAACCATGAACCTTTGAACCCTGAACCTACTTCTTTTTCCGCTCCGCGAACTCTTTAAGTGATTCTTGGCGTTCCTTGGTGGAAACACAGGTCAGACAGGCTTCAATTTCAAAATCCATCAGGGCGTCCAGACTAATCCCGCTCAGGGCCATCTGCAACCCTTTTTTGATCATCTTAATGGAGATGGCTGAATTGGCCACAATTTTTTCGGCCATTTCCCGGGCAGCGGATTCAAGTTGTTTGAGGGGTACGGACCTGTTGACCAAACCGATGCGTTCGGCTTCTTTGCCGTCGATATACTGTCCGGTAAAAAGTAGCTCTTTGGCTTTTCCTGGACCGATTAAGTTCTGTATCAGCCGAAAAGCTCCCCCGGTTACCGATGAGGTGACCATTGCTTCAGGAGACCCGATTTGGGCTTCCTCAGCTGCGATGCGGATATCACATGCCAATGCCAACTCATAGCCGGAGCCCAGCGCATACCCGTTAATTGCAGCGATGGTTGGTTTTTCAAAACGAATAATTTTACGTGAGGCCTCTTGAAGTTCCACCAGGTAGTCACGATAGTCTTCTAAACTTCTGGTTTTGGATTCTTTCAGATCGGCACCGGTCGAAAAGGCCCGACCCTCACCGGAAATGATCAATGCTTTTACCTCGGGATCTTGTCGGGCATCTTCCAGGGCCGCCTGCAAATCTAGCCAGAGCTGCTTGTTCATGGCGTTTAAAACCTCAGGACGATTCAATTTAATCGTAGCGACACCGTGATCTTTTTCATATAAGATGCATTCGAAATTCATATCTTTCTCCTATACTACCCAATGGCGGGTAACAGGGTCCAAAGGATAATCCAAGATTGGGTATCGGGGTCTTTGTCAAGACACACGATGCCGCTGTTTTGGAATTTAATAACCGGTTTGTCAAATGAACCTGTAATCAAAAACGCGGTCATGCGTTCCATGAACGGCAGATGGCCGACCAGCATCGTATTTTCAGCCGAATCCAAATTAGCAGCTGCTTGAGCAACGTCGTCCATCGGTTTTATACCGCTGATTTCCTGGATACCCAGTTCGGGGCTTAAGACCTGCGCAAATATGTCTGCTGTCTGACGGGCGCGTGTTTTGACGCTGTGTCTGATCTGGGATACGCTAACACCCTTATCTTTGGCTGTTTTAGCGATCAATTCTGTTTCGGCTTTGCCTTCTTCAGAGAGGCCTTGATCGGGGTCCTTGTCCTTTGGCAGGCTTTTCCCATGTTGAACAAGATAAAGAGCCATGGCGCTGATCCTCCTTGTATTTTAAAAAGATTGTGGCTATAGTTTTAATTTAAGTGCCATTAAACATCAATAAAATTCTCCTGACTTTTCAGAAGGCTAATCGATAATGTTGTGGGGTATGTGAATGCGTATTGTAACGCGACCGGATTTTGACGGCATCGTATGTGCGGTCCTGCTGTGCGAAGCATTAGATATCACAGAGCCGACCTTATGGGTGGAGCCCAATGCCGTGCAGAAAGGGCTAATCGAAATTCGAGAACACGACATTATTGCCAACCTGCCATATGATAAGCGTTGTGCGCTGTGGTTTGATCATCATTTTACCAATCAGATCGACTCTGCCTTTAGCGGCGACTTTGATATTGCGCCGTCCGCTGCAGGGATCATCTTTAAGTATTACCAGAATCAGTTCCAGAGAGATTACAGTGAACTGGTGCAAGCGGCGGATAAAATCGATGCTGCCAATTTAACTCTGGATGAAGTTCTTCATCCAGAAAAATATCCTTACGTACTTGTGTCTCTGACGGTGTCAAACGAGGCGCAACCCAATGAGCCTTACTGGAATAAGCTGGTCGCTCTTTTTAGAGAGCACAATATCGAACAGGTATTGAAAAATGCTGAGGTCAAGCAAAACTGCCAGGGAGTGATTCACCAGAATGACCGTTATTTGGACTTTCTAAAACAACACACTGCGATAAATCAGCATGTGGCCCTAACTGACTTTCGGTCATTTGACAATCCCCCTTTTGGTAATCGTTTCCTTGTTTATTCCCTGTTTCCTGAGACGTCGGTTAACGTCAGAATTCGCTATGAGGATCAAAAGAAAGACCGGGTTGTTATTAACTTGGGACACAGCATTTTTAATACCGGCTGTAACGTCAACGTCGGTCTGATGCTAGCGCAATTTGGTGGCGGAGGTCACCGGGGCGCAGGCTCGGCTCGAGTTTTGGCGTCACAGGCCGACAAAATCATTTCTCAGATTATTGAGCAGCTGCTGGCGAACGAAGAAAATGAAAGTTAGGCATTCGATTTTGAGACAGGTCGCTGTAAGTTCTCCGGTTTCGATACGGTTCCATATGAATCCCCCAAGCGCATGTTTAAATCACTTTATTCCGGCTGTCAGGAAATAGCTCAAATTGATACCTTCCTTCCAACAGATGTTTCCATGTTACAGCAGACGGCAAAAACCTGGCTGTCTGGGTTAAAAGACGCTATGCTATGGGTACGTATATTAAATTGCTGTTAACTGCAATTTTTTGGGGAGGGACCTTTGTTGCCGGGCGCAGCCTGGTCCAGCATGTGGGTCCCTTCTCGGCAGCATTTTTCCGATTTGCAGTGGCGACCGTATTGCTGGTTTTCATCACCTGGAAAGTGGAAGGTAAACTGGCTTTTTTAAGAAAGGGACAACTGCTGCCCGTGTTTCTGCTTGGATTGACCGGTGTTTTTTTCTATAACGTATTTTTTTTTAAAGGACTCAAACTGATCGAGGCTGGCCGGGCAGCGATCATTATCGCCAATAATCCAATAATGATAGCCCTTTTGTCAGCGGCTATATTTAAAGAAAAGCTCAATGGCACCAAAATCACGGGTATTGTCATTTCTGTTGTCGGTGCCATTTTGGCCATATCAAAAGGTGACCTGCGCATCATATTGCACGGTAATCTGGGATGGGGTGAATTGTATATTTTTCTGTGTGTGGCCAGCTGGGTGACGTTTTCTTTGCTCGGCAAAACAGTGATGTCAGGTCTTTCTCCATTGGCGTCGGTTACCTACAGTTCTCTAACCGGCACTCTTCTGCTGTTCATCCCTGCCTACAGCGAAGGTCTTGCCAATTTCATCCATTATTCGATCTTAGATTGGTGGAATATTTTTTATTTGGGTTTTTTCGGTACGGTGCTGGGATTTGTGTGGTTCTATGAGGGCATCAAAAAGATCGGGCCCACCAAAGCCGGCTTGTTCATCAATTTTGTTCCCATCAGTGCGATTCTAATGGCTTTCTTTTTTCTAGATGAACCACTAACCTTTTCATTGCTGGTCGGCGCACTACTGGTAACGACCGGGGTGTATCTGACGAATCGGCCGTAAGCCTTATCTTCGCGTTTGTAGCGATTTGCACACTCAGCCAAGGTAAGAGCGGATAAATTTTTCGACCTTCTCCTTTCCTTCAAAAACACCGAAGTGCCCTTCGCAAAGGATATCCGCCTTTAAAGTCATCATAAATTTTAAGCTATTGATATAATCCTGGCGATTGGACAAGAATGAAGAATCCAGGGGGCCATGCACATCCTGGCCAAATAATACTGTCTGGTCTGCAAGTTTTATCCGATAGACCACAGAACCGGGTGAATGACCCGGGCAATGATGGGCGATCAGCTCTCCTTTGCCGATCTTAAATCTTTCCGTCTGCTCCTGTATTTTGTGATCGATGCTGAGCGGGTTCATTTTGGTGCCGTACCAGGAAGCTGCGGTCACAGTCGTGTCTCCTTTTTCCAAATAGGGTGCATCCAGCCTGTGGGCCACAATTTTGCAGCCGTATTGATCTCTTATCGCCGCTGCGCCGCCGACATGATCATAATGACAATGGGTCAGAAACAAATACGGAATCGGGATTTCTGCAGGCAAAACAGCCGAAATGTTGGCGACCAGTTGGTTGTGCGCGCGGCCGCAGCCGGCATCAATTAGAGCGGCCTGATTTTCAAAACGGATCAGATATATGGCCGCATCCTCGGCCGCAGTAAAACCGCCGCCACCCACCTGCCATAAATTTTGTGCGATCTTCATTTTGCTCTTCTCTATGATCTTTTCTTTTCTCAAGGATGTATTATAGTTTCATATAATCAATTCACTTGAAAGTCATTATATCTATCAAAAGGATACCAAATTGTATAGCGGCAATATCTGATTGCCAGAGGAGGGCATTATGGATCTCAAGGATTATTTCGAAGACACCAAAGGTGTCGGCGTGCTGGCCACGGCAGATAGCGACGGCAAGGTTGACGCGGCGATCTACGCCAGACCCCACTTCATGGACGATGGCACATTGGCGGTTATTATGCGCGACCGTCTCTCCCACCACAACCTGCAGTCCAATCCCCATGCAACATTTCTGTTCATGGAAGAAGGCCCCGGGTACAAAGGCAAACGGCTGTTTATGACCAAGGTGAAAGAGGAACAAGATTCGGAGCTTTTATACTCTTTGCGCCGTCGTGAGTATCCAAACGACAAAGAAGAAGCCAAATTTTTGGTATTTTTCAAGCTGGACAAAGAACTGCCGCTGGTTGGGGCCGGCAAATAATCTCTTTGGCTCATTTGACCTAAGATCATAGAGGCTGTTCATGGAAACGTCAGCTGAAATCCAAAACCGTCTGCGGCGTCTTTTTGAATCTCAAAAATTGGCGGTCGTCGCCACCCAGACCGGCGGTCAACCTTACGCCAGCCTTGTGGCTTTTGTAGCCACTGCTGATTTGCGGCATCTTTTCTTTATTACGCCGAAAACGACGCGCAAATTTTCAAACCTAACATCAGATTCACGCGTAGCGGTTCTGGTAAACAGCAGCGTAAATCAGGAATCCGACTTTCATGAAGCCATTTCCATTACCGTCACCGGCGTAGCAGAGGAGATCAAAGATCCTGAGCGAGCCGATGTTCTAAAACTTTACCTTTCCAAACATCCGTATCTGGAAGATTTCGCCCGATCGCCGTCCTGTGCGCTTGTTAAGGTAAGCGCTAGTTCCTACTACCTGGTTCGAAATTTTCAAAACGTAATGGAGTTTCATATTGATCAATGAATTGGATCATAGCGGCTGAAAATATTGGAGAAGGACACGGAGCGCGAGTCGGCGGAAAGGGACAAGCGCTGGCTTTGCTGGCCAGGGGCGGTTTCAGGGTTCCCAAAACGCTCTGCGTGACAAGTGATACCTACCGAGAATATGTGTCCCGAACCGGATTGCGCGAGCGCATTCTGCTGGAGCTCAATCGCAAAGCATTCAAAGAAATGCGCTGGGAAGAAATCTGGGATTGCGCCACCCGCATTCGAAATATGTTTCTACGCAAGCCGATTCCAGATGATATATCCAGTCAACTGAAACCAGCCATACACGCTGCGTTCAAAGATAAGGCCGTGGTTGTCAGATCGTCGGCACCCGAAGAAGATGACGCCGCATCCTCATTTGCCGGCTTGCATGAATCCTATGTCAATATCCAGGGAACCGCTGCAATTTTGGAACACATTGCCAAGGTCTGGGCCTCGCTGTGGTCCGACGCGGCGCTGTTATATCGCCAGGAAATTGGATTGGACGTTAAAAAAAGCGCAATGGCGGTTGTGATTCAGGAAATTGTTGTCGGCGAAAAGTCCGGTGTCGCCTTTTCACAGAGCCCCAACGATCGTTCCCAGGGTATCATAGAATCCGTATATGGCTTAAACCAGGGTCTTGTGGATGGCGCAGTTGAACCCGATCGCTGGATCCTTGATCGCCAGAAAAAAACAATTATTTCGCACACCCCGGCTGATCGAAAGCGCTGGGCAATAGCCGCTGATTCCGGTGTTCGTTTGGACGATCTGCCGCAGAATCTTGCCCACCAGCCGCCCCTGAATACACAAGAAACGCATCATGTCTTTGAACTGGCGCTGGAAGCTGAAAACTATTTTAAATCCCCCCAGGATATGGAGTGGACGTTTCGCAGAAACGACCTGGTTGTGCTTCAATCCCGTCCCATTACCACCCTATCGACTCAATCCAAAGAGGACGACCGCAGCTGGTACCTGAGCTTACACCGCAGCTTTGACAATCTAAAACGACTGCGCCAAAAAATTGAAAATGAGCTGATACCGGCCATGATTGGTGCAGCAGATGATATGGGACAGCAGAACCTCACCGAGCTGTCGGATGAGGACTTGGCAGCGGAAATCAATCACCGCTGGGAGATCAATCAGAAATGGACCAATATTTACTGGGAAGAGTTTATTCCCTATGCCCATGGGGTGCGTCTGTTTGGGCAGATATACAACGATGCCATGCACCCGGAAGATCCTTATGAATTTATTGATCTGCTGACCCATACCGAAATGGCCAGTCTGGAAAGAAATCAAATGCTGGCGGACCTGGCAAAGCAGGTTCGCAAGAATCCGTCCCTGGCCAATGCGCTCAATGAAGGTCAAACTAAAAACCTTGATGCAGCGTTTCTATCGGCGGTGGATCGGTTTGTTGAAAAATTTGGTGACCTGACCTGCGCGGTGACCGGTGGCACCCAGTGTGAACAGGCGCCGGACGCACTGTATAAGATTTTACTCGAAATGGCGGCTCATCTGCCGGCTGAAGGCGGTCGGCAAGCATCAAAAAATAAGGATGCCTTGCAGCAAAAATTTCTAAGTATGTTTGAAGGTGATCAAAAACAAATGGCTGGTGAGCTATTAGATCTTGCCCGCAGCAGCTATCAACTGCGGGATGATGACAATATCTATTTGGGCAGAATTGAGGCCCAGTTGCTGGCGGCGGTGCGAGAGGCCAGACAACGGATCGATGATAACCTCTACGGAGGGTCGAACAAAAAGATTGCCGCTGAACTACTTAATGTGGTTGAAAGCCTGGATCATCGACCGCAATTTCAAGCGCCCTACAAGCAAAAACCCGAGGACGATTTTGTCATCCAAGCCCGTCAGTTGATCGGCCAGCCCGCCGGTCCGGGTTTGGCCAAAGGCCCTGCCCGGGTAATACAGCAAAACGCCGAGTTGGCCGAATTCAAATATGGTGAAATTTTAATCTGTGATGCTGTTGATCCAAACATGACCTTTGTGGTGCCGCTGGCTGCCGGTGTGGTGGAGCGACGGGGGGGCATGCTGATCCATGGGGCTATCATCGCCAGAGAATACGGTTTGCCGTGTGTAACTGGCATTCCCGACGCCACCAAGCTCATCCAAAATGGCGACGAGGTCACCGTTGATGGCTATCTGGGGATTGTAACGATTGGCTCTGAAAAAATATGAGGATCACTTCAGATCATTTCGAAATGCGCCTGCTGTAGTCCGTCCAGCAATAGAAAAGAGCTGATCTTGACGCAAAAAATATCGGCTTCGGGGTGTTGCATAAAGTCGTCCAGGTGGGGATGGGTTTGCAAAAGCTTTGCGGCCACCAGTTTTCGTTTCACCGTATTTTCAATTTGGCAGAAGACACCTTCCACCGTCAGCGCTTTGGCCTGGGAGCGGGGGAATTTTTCGCGCGTATCGATCAACAGGCTGACCGCTGGATTCTGCATCAAATTTTTGTACTTGGTGCTGTTTTTATGGGTGACCATGTAGATTTCATCACAATTGTCATCTGTGACATAAGCCATCAATGAACAATATGGTTTTTGACCGGAAACGGTGGCTAGAACACACATATTTTTTTGTTGGGCAAGGGCTTTCATTTCAGTGAGCATGTGCCATTCCTTTTTGATAATCAGTTTTCATGTTGACCATCATGCCTATCATATCTATGGTATTTAGATAAATAAAAAAGTAAAAACCTCTTCAGCTCTAACAAACAGTCATATAAATGGAGGCGCACTATGAATGAACGCGTTCGACTGGGTATCAGCTCCTGTTTGCTGGGTAATTCAGTTCGCTGGAATAGCGGTCACAAGATGGATCGTTACCTAACCCGCACCCTGGGTCAATTTGTGGATTATATGCCAGTCTGTCCGGAAGTCGAAGCCGGTTTTGGCGTTCCCCGGGAATCGATGCGTCTGGTGGGCGATCCGGAAAACCCGCGGTTGATTACCTTTAAGACCAAAACGGATAACACCGAGCAGATGCTGACCTGGGCCCGCAAGAGAGTCAAAGAATTGGAGAAGGAAGATCTGCATGGTTTTATTTTCAAAAGTGACTCTCCGAGCAGCGGTATGATCCGGGTAAAGGTCTACACCGAGAAAGGCATGCCCGTCAAAAAAGGGGTGGGCATGTTTGCCAGGGAATTTATGAAGCATTTCCCGCTGATTCCGGCCGAAGACGACGGGCGGCTGCATGATCCCAAAATCAGAGAAAATTTTATCGAACGTATTTTTGCTTTGCAGCGCTGGCGGCAGACGATTAGCAATGGCAAAAATATGGGGAATCTGGTGGATTTTCATACCCGCAACAAGCTTTTGATTCTCTCGCATAGCCAAAAGCATTCGCGGTTGATGGGCAAACTGGTGGCCGCCGGCAAACAGCTGCCCATGGATGAGTTGTATGCCCAATATGAAGCGATTCTGATGGAAGCCCTGGCGCTCAAAACCACACCCAAGAAGAATATGAATGTGCTGCAGCATCTAATGGGATATTTTAAAAAGCAATTGTCTAAAGATGAAAAGCAGGAGCTGCTGGAGGTCTTCGATCAATATCGGCAGGAGTATGTGCCGCTGGTGGTGCCGATCACGCTCATCAACCATTTTGTGCGCAAATACGATCAGCAGTACTTAAAAATGCAAACATACTTGAATCCGCATCCGGTCGAGCTAAAGCTCCGAACCCACGTCTGAATGGGTTTTAAAAAAACCGGATCAATTATCGATTCGATTGGCGGCGCGTAAGCTCAATACTTACGTTTAATTCAATTCGGAGTGATGGAGAGTTTGATTGAATAGAGATTGGAGTAATGGTGTAGTTGAGTACTGGGTTAAAGCTGGTACGCATGCAGCAGGGTCATGATCCTCTTACAATACTCCAATACTCCAGTACTCCATTACTCCTGCTTATTAACTGCGGCTAAATTGAATTTTACCTTCAATTATCGTGGAGGACTGTGAAATGACCTCTCAACCTATTTTGGTGACCGGGGCGACGGGTTATGTCGGCGGGCGGCTGATACCGGCCTTGCTCGAAGCCGGATACCGGGTCAGGGCCATGGGCCGTTCCCTTGATAAGCTCGCCTGCCGACCCTGGGCGAGGCACGAACAGATTGAATTGGTTCAGGGTGATGTGCTGGAATATGCCACACTGGAAAAAGCAGCTAAAGGCTGCTGGGCCGCCTATTATCTGGTGCATTCCATGATTGCCCAAAAAGAAAAATTTGCCGAAGCGGATCGCAAGGCCGCCCGCAACATGGTCAATGCGGCCGCTTCTGAAGGTTTGGCAAGAATTATTTATTTGGGAGGTCTGGCCGAAGCACAAGACAAAGCCCTGAGCAAACATTTACAATCCCGTATCGAGGTGGCTGACATCCTGCAAGCCGGATCGGTGCCCACCACGGATTTGAGAGCCCCGATGATCTTAGGATCCGGTAGCGCTTCCTTTGAGATCTTACGCTACCTGGTGGAGCATCTACCGGTAATGACCACACCGCGTTGGGTGTTTTCGCTCAACCAACCGATTGCCATTCGCAATGTGATTCATTACCTGGTGGAATGCCTCGCTCACGATGAGACCACCGGACAAACGTATGATATCGGCGGTCCGGATGTTTTAACCTATCGCAAGCTTTTGGATATCTACGCTGAGGAAGCGCATTTGCGTAAACGCTGGGTTATACCGGTGCCTGTTTTGACACCGACCCTGAGTGCCTACTGGATTCACCTGATCAGCCCGGTGCCGGCATCGATTGCCCTGCCGCTGACCGAAGGCTTGACCAGCGCAGCGGTATGCAGTGAAAACCGCATCCAGTCGATTATCCCGCAGAAGCTTCTGAGCTGCCGGGAAGCGATTCGTTTGGCGTTGGATTTGGTTAAACAGCAACAGATAGATAGTTGCTGGGCAGATGCTGGTGAGCTGATTGAACCCGAATGGGCCCATTGCGGTGATGCGGACTGGGCAGGCGGAACGATCCTCAAATGCGGTTATCGCGCCAAAATCGATGCCCCGGTCGAGGCGCTCTGGGACCTGATACATAAAATCGGCGGCCGACGGGGCTATTACTTCGGCGATTCCCTGTGGCGGCTGCGCGGCTGGATCGATCGGTTGTGCGGCGGTGCGGGGCTTGGCCGCGGAAGCGCCAATAATACAGGTCGATACGTCGGCGAAGCAGTGGATTTCTGGCGGGTTCTTGCTGTGGAGCCACCCCAGCGTCTGGTGCTGCTGTCTGAAATGAAAGCCCCCGGCGATGCCTTGCTGGAATTTCAAATCAACGCTATGGGAGCGAAGCGATCTGAGCTGGAGCTGATATCCCGCTTTATGCCCAGAGGGCTGAGCGGCTTTATTTACTGGTATGCGTTTTATCCGTTTCATCAATTGGTTTTTGCCGGCATGCTAAAATCCATAGCCAAGCAGTCCGGTAAAGCCCTTTTGCAGGGACCAACAAGATTCACACCCAAGCTGCATGATAGCTGCACGTTACCGACAAGTGACATCTGATCATAACATCCATCATCTGGCAGCCGGATGTCAGCATTTGCATTTTGGGTTTCACATGACATCGTTTATAAATTTTATGAAACTATATCGGCTTGAACGCCGCCAATTGTTACCCATATCCCTTAAAACGGCCTGGGCATTCTTTTCCGATCCCCATAATCTCCAACAAATCACCCCGGTTTGGCTTGACTTTAAAATAACCAATACCATCCCTGACCAAATGTACGCCGGGATGATTATCAGCTACCGACTCAAAACGATCTTTCAACTCCCAACCACCTGGATCACTGAAATTACCCATGTCAATGAACCTTATTTTTTCATCGATGAGATGCGATTGGGTCCGTATCGTTTCTGGCACCATCAACACAGATTCATCGAACAGACCGGCGGCATTGAAATGCAGGATACGGTCCACTATGCTCTCAAATTTGGTTGGCTTGGACAAATCCTGCACAATATGGTAATACGCTGCAAGCTGAATGACATATTTGATTATCGGCAAACAGCTCTCGAAGCGTTCTTTGGAAGCCGCCGCTAACCCTCAGATTACCTGTCTGACTTAATTATAAGGAGCGACATATGAAATGGTTTGTGTTCATCCTGACGGTCTGTTTGGTTGTGTTAATTAACAGCTTTGCTGGAGCGGATGAGATACCCCTCAGCGAAGCCAGTGCCGAGTGTATCGACTGCCACGCATCGATTCACCCGGGAATCGTCAGCGGTTGGCAAAAAAGTCGTCATGCCATGATCTCCCCTCAAAAAGCCATGGCAGTGGAGGGTGTTGGCCGCAAAGTTTCCAGCACCTCGGTGCCAGAAAGCCTGCAAAACGTTGTGGTGGGATGCGCCGAATGCCACACGCTCAGACCCGAAGCCCATGCGGATACCTTTGAGCATAACGGCTATGATGTTCATGTGGTGGTCAGCCCCGATGACTGTCAGACCTGTCATGCGACCGAAAGAAAGCAATATGCCAAAAACATCATGTCGCATGCGTACGGTAATCTGGTGCATAACCAGCTGCATCAAAAGCATGAGCATGCTGTGCTGGCCTCTACAACATACAAGGACGGTAAAATAACGCGGTCGCCCGCCAACGAGGCCACCAAAGCTGAAGCGTGCTACTACTGCCACGGCACCAAGCTTGAGCTGACCGGCACCGAAGTCCGCGACACCGAAGCAGCCGGTGAGCTGGAATTTCCAATTATCAAGGGCTGGCCCAATCAGGGTGTGGGCCGCATCAATCTGGACGGCAGTATGGGCGCCTGCTCAGCCTGCCACACGCGTCACACGTTCTCTATTGAAGTGGCACGCAAACCTTATACCTGCAAAGAATGCCACGTGGGCCCCGATGTGCCGGCTTATAAAGTCTATAGCGCCAGCAAACACGGCAACATCTTTGCAAGTAAGCAAGCCACCTGGGATTTCAAGGCCGTGCCGTGGACCATCGGCAAGGACTTTACCGCCCCCACCTGCGCTACCTGTCATATCAGCTTATTGGTAAACACCGATGAGGAGGTGGTGGTTGAACGAACCCATCAGATGAACAATCGGCTGCCGTGGCGCATTTTGGGTCTGATTTACGCCCATCCGCATCCCATTGAACCCGATACCAGCATTATCCGCAACAAAGACGGACTGCCGCTGCCGACCGATCTGGACGGTGGCCTGGCATCCAAATATCTTATCGATGAAAAAGAGATGGCTGTTCGCAAACAGGCCATGCAGGCGGCTTGTCTGAATTGCCATGATGCTTCCTGGGTTAATGGCCACTGGCAACGCTTTGAAAACACCATCAAAGAAACCAACGCCCAGACCCTGACCGCCACCCGCATCATGCAGGACATCTGGAAACGCGGTCTGGCCGACCGGCAGGACAACCCCTATGACGAAGCCATTGAAAAAAAATGGAGCACCACCTGGTTGTTTTATTCCAATACGATCCGTTTTGCTTCGTCTATGGCCGGCGGGGGCGATTATGGCGTATTTGCCGGCGGCCGCTATCAATTGTCCCAAACCCTGTTGGAGCTCAATGACTGGTTAAAGTTGCAAACAAAACTCGATGGTGCAGCAAAAAAATAAAGCTACCGCGGCTCGAAGGTATCACCACATGAAATATCAGGATATTCATGAATCGCGTATTCAGTCGCTAAATGATCTTGATGCGCGTCAGGGTAATTTTGTGCTGTACTGGATGCAGCAGTCTCAGCGGGCCGAATATAACCATGCGCTGGAATATGCGGTGCAGCAGGCGAATCAAAGAGGGCAGGGCATTTTAGTTGTTTTCGGGCTGATGGACGACTATCCCGAGGCCAATTTGCGCCATTACACCTTCATGTTAGAGGGGCTGCAGGAGACCCAGACGACGCTTGCCAAACGCGGCATCAAAATGGTCGTTCAAAAAGGCCACCCGGCTGATGTCGCCCTTGTCGCCTGCCAAAAGGCATCCCTGGTCGTATGCGACCGCGGATATCTCAGGCACCAAAAACAGTGGCGGCAAAAAGTTGCCCGGAAAGCCGGTTGCCGGGTGATTCAGATCGAAAGCGATGTGGTTGTGCCGCTCGAGGTGGTGTCCAACAAAGCCGAATACGCAGCCCGCACCATACGCCCTAAAATCCATAAACAGCTGAACAATTATCTAACGGACTTTAAACCCACAAAAGTAAAACACGCATCTCTTTCCCTTAGTGCTAAGGGCATCGATTTGAAAGACATTGATGCCATATTAGCTAAATTGAAAATTGATCCTAATGTTTCAGCGGTCAGTGATTTGTTTAAAGGTGGCACATCAAAGGCACACAAAATATTTGCCGATTTCCTTAGACACCGATTTGGAAATTATGTGAAAAATCGCAACCAGCCCCAAACCGATGATGTCTCTCATATGAGCAAATATTTGCATTTCGGTCAGATCTCCCCGCTTTATCTGGCCTTGCAGGTCCTCAAAAGCGACATGCGATTCAAGGATGCCCAGGAGGCGTATCTGGAGGAATTAATCGTGCGGCGCGAACTGGCCATGAACTTTGTCTATTACACGCCCGACTATGATTCTTATCAATGTTTGCCGAACTGGGCGCAAAAGACCTTAAGCGAGCATAAAAAAGACAAGCGTGAGCATAGGTATACGCGCCGGCAGCTGGAAAATGCCAAAACCCACGATGAGTATTGGAATGCGGCCATGCGGGAAATGAAGACCACCGGATTTATGCACAATTACATGCGCATGTACTGGGGCAAAAAGATTCTGGAATGGATGCCAACACCGGAACAGGCTTTTAAGACAACTTTGGCCATTAACAATAAATATTTCCTGGACGGCCGCGACGCCAATTCCTACACCGGTGTGGCCTGGGTGTTTGGTGTCCATGACCGGGCATGGTTTGAACGGCCGATTTTCGGCAAAGTACGGTATATGGCCGCCTCCGGGCTGGAGCGCAAATGTGATATTGGGGCCTATGTCAAAAAAGTGGATGCCCTGGAAGAACAGAGCAGAAAATAACACAACCGCCCTGCGAATTTTGACTGCGTAACAGTCTACCGCATCAATCATTGTTCAAATTTAACATTTCTCTCACAAATTGGAAACGACACATGGCGACGGCAAAAACATTAAGACTCATCCTCGGCGATCAGCTAAACGAAAATCACCCCTGGTTTCAAAAACCGGACAAAACGGTTGCCTATGTCCTGATGGAAATTCGTCAAGAAACAGATTATGTCAAGCATCACGTTCAAAAAGTGCTGGCCTTTTTTGCGGCCATGCGCGCTTTTGCGGAAAAATTAGAAGCAAAAGGGCACAGCGTCATTTATCTGCGGCTGGATGATCCGAAAAATAAGCAAACCATCGCAGGCAACATCAAACAACTGCTTAAAAAAAAGCAGTATGCACATTTCGAGTATCTGTTGCCCGATGAATACCGCCTGGATGTCGAGCTGCGCAAACTGGCCAAATCGCTTTCGGTTTCCTCGGAGGCGGTCGACACTGAGCATTTTGTCACCCGACGCGAGGATTTTAAAGATTTTTTTGCCGAGAAAAAACGCTATTTGATGGAATCCTTCTATCGCCAGATGCGCAAAAAACATGACATTCTAATGGACGGCGACAAGCCGCAGGGCGGGCGCTGGAACTTCGATGTGGAAAACCGCCGGCGCTACGATGGCCGGGTTCCGATTCCCAAGCCCAAATTATTTCGCAATGATGTCACTGAGCTTCATAAAATGATCGAGAAGGCCGGAGTCAAGACCTTCGGCAGCGTCCAGAAAAAAACTTTAATCTGGCCGATCAGTCGGTCCCAGTCTCTTGCCTTGTTAAATGCATTTTTAAAAGATGGGCTCAAAGAATTCGGCACCTATCAAGATGCCATGACCACTGAAAGCTGGTCGCTATTCCATGCCCGGATTTCATTTGCGCTCAATACCAAGATGCTGCACCCACTTGAAGTCATCAAAGCGGCCATCCGAACCTGGGAGAAGCAAAAGCGCGCCATCAAGATTCAGCAGATTGAAGGCTTTGTGCGCCAGATCCTGGGTTGGCGCGAATACATGCGCGGCATTTATTGGGCGCTGATGCCGAAACTGGAGCACATGAATTTTTTCAATCACAAGACCGACTTGCCAGATTATTACTGGACCGCCGAGACCAAAATGCAATGCATGCAGGCCGCCATCGGCCAATCATTAGAGCATGCTTACGCGCATCACATCCAACGCCTGATGGTAACCGGGAATTTTGCCCTGCTGGCCGGGGTGCATCCCGACCAGGTCGAAGAATGGTACCTGGGCGTATACATTGATGCCATCCAATGGGTTGAGATGCCCAATACCCGGGCAATGAGCCAGTGGGCCGACGGAGGCCTGGTTGCCACCAAACCCTATGTGTCTTCAGCCAACTATATTAACAAGATGAGCGATTATTGCAGCCAGTGTCATTATGACCGTCAAAAAGCCCATGGAGAGTCTGCATGCCCGTTTAACTGCTTATTCTGGGATTTTTTTGCCCGGCATCACAACAAATTACAAAACAACCACCGTATCGGTATGATGTACCGAACCTGGCATCGTAAAGACCCTGAGGATCAACAGCTTATCTTAAAGCAGGCGAAATCCTACAAGAAAGATTTAAACCGACTTTAAATTTGTGCATACACCCTTCACCGTTCGGGTTTCTTGCCCCGAAATTAGGCGTCAGACGAATAACCTCTCTTCATTGTCGTCCGAATTGCACTTCCCGAATTAATCATTATCGTTATGTATCTGAAATTAAAAATGACCATATCGCTCGCCTAAGGTTGGGGGAATAAATGATGGATAAAATATCTGATGATGTCTTGGCAAGCATTGTATTTAGTGCGTCCTATCAAAACAACGGCATTCAACATACCGACTGCTACTACGGCCAGAGAGTTAATATGTGGCGTGATATTCTACCTCCCCCAATGGAAGCAGAATTGTACGGCAAAAAAAGCGGTGATCAGGTCATTTTGCAGGCTAAACCCGGAACATTAGTGGCGGCCAGAGACGATCGCAAAATCTATAGGTTTCACCAACGCCAGATTGCGCCCCTTGCTCCTCAGATGGAACCGATTCAACCCAGATTCGGCCGATTTTATCCTCTGGGAATCCTAAATAAAGTAGCGAATGTTTATCCTAACAACATGACCCCTTTTCGCTGTGTATCTGCCAACGGAGACGGCATCAAGGCCGATGCGAATCATCCCCTAACGGACAAACCCATCACATTTAAAGCGACCATCAAAGACGTCCGTGAAAAATTTGAAGAACATGGCGGCACCAGTATTGACTGGGCGGAGACCGCCCTCAACGGGCCGGGAATGCAGTCACGTGTAAACGGCAGCCCGACCCATTTTTTTGACGGAGATCCTTTCCGTCGACCCGATGAAAACCCTGACGATCAATTCTACGCGCAACCCCGCCTGGTGCAGCACATCGATGAAACGGCAATTGATACCATCCGCCGTCTGTATGGCAGGTTGCTCAAACCCGGGAACGCCGTTCTGGATTTGATGAGCAGCTGGGTGTCTCACTTGCCGGAAGACCTTGCCTTAACAGCGCTCACCGGTCTGGGCATGAATGCAGCAGAACTTCAGGCCAACGATCGACTAACTGAATATTGTGTTCACGATCTGAACGCAAATTCGAATATGCCCTTTGACGACAGCGCTTTTGATGCCGCGATTTGCACGGTTTCAGTTGAATATTTATCCGACCCTTTTGGCACCTTTGAAGAAATTCATCGTGTTCTGAAGCCCGGCGGTATTTTCATTATCACGTTCTCCAATCGCTGGTTTCCTCCCAAAGCCATTAACATCTGGCCGCAGCTGCATGAATTTGAGCGTATGGGATTGGTACTTGAATTCTTCTTAAAATCCGGTCAATATACCCATCTGCACACATATTCCATGCGGGGACTGCCGCGCCCGGCCGATGATCAATACGCCTCACAAGTGCTGTTTTCCGATCCGGTTTATGCCGTGTGGGGATATACCCGCGAAAAATAACCGCTAACGACCATTTCAGAATTGAGGAGCGGCTTATGTTGAAAGCAGGGGGTAAGGGAAAAACCGGCTTTGAAAATGAAGCAAGCGAAACCGGGTCGGTGGATGGTGAGCGTTTCAAACGCCAAATCGATTTTATACTGGAAGCGGATAAACTTAAAAATGTGGCCCGTCGAACTACTCTGCTGGATGTATCCCGTCAGGAAAATTCAGCCGAGCACTCCTGGCACATCGCTTTGCTGGTGCTCATATTATCCGAGTATGCCAAAGATGATGAGCTAGATCTCTTGCAGGTGATCAAATTATTACTGATTCACGATCTAGTTGAAATCGATGCCGGTGACACGTACTGCTATGACGAAGGCGGTGGTCAGGATCAATATAAGCGTGAAACCAAAGCGGCTGATCGCATTTTCAACATCCTGCCGGCAGATCAGGCTGCATCACTTCGGGCTTTGTGGGATGAATACGAAGCCAAAGACACCCCTGAGTCAAAATTTGCCAATGCCCTGGATCGGGTGCAGCCTTTTTTGCACAATTATTTTACGCGGGGCCATACCTGGCAAAAACACGGTATCCAAAAAAAACAGGTCATTGCGCGAATGCAGCCAGTCAACGAAGGTTCGCAGCTGTTATGGGAGTATGTGTCCTTTTTGATCGATGATGCCGTGGAGAAAGGATACCTGGCAAAATAATTTTCGCTTAAGCTTTAGCTTAAGCGGAGATTATTCGTTATTAGTTACTCGTTATTTGTTGATAGATCATCAAAGAAAAATGTGTAACTTAATTACGGATACGTCTAAAATAAATCAGCCAAGGGCCTATGATCTCTAATAATGAATAACAAATAACAAATAACTTAAAAAAATATCCACCATGACCGATGAATCATCTCGAGCCGTAATATCAGCCAAAGGGCTTACCCGAGTATACAAACTGGGCGACAGCGATGTCATTGGCGTCAACCAGGTCGACCTCGACATTGCTGCCGGTGAGCTGGTTGTGCTTAAAGGCAACAGCGGTTCCGGCAAAAGCACCTTGCTCTCTCTTCTGGCCGGTTTGGATCGGCCCACCGGGGGCGACTTGAGGGTCGACCAGCATGATCTCAACAGCATCACCGACAGTCAATTGACCCACTTCCGCCGGCAGGTTGTCGGCATGATCTTTCAGTCCTTTAACTTATTGCCCACCCTGAATGTCCTTGAAAATATCTGTCTGCCCGCGCTTCTGGCCGGCAAGTCGGTTGCGGAGAGCCGTCCCAAAGCCATGGAACTGCTCCAATGGCTAAGGCTCGAAAATCGCTTAAATCATCTTCCGGCCCAGCTTTCCGGCGGCGAGATGCAACGCACCGCCATTGCCAGAGCCCTCATTAACGATCCTGCCATTATTTTAGCCGATGAGCCCACCGGAAATTTAGACAGCCGCAACGGTCAAATCGTCATTGAACTCCTGGCCGAACTGAACCGTAAATGGCAGCGGACTGTTTTGATTGCAACCCACAGCACCCTGGCCGATGAAATGGCATCCGTCAGATTGGGTTTAAAAGATGGTATGATTACGGACCTTGTATGAGACACCTTATATTCTTCTTTCGCCTTTTTATCTGGTTTAGTCTGCGACATATGCGCAAACATAAGGGCCGGGTGGTAACGGTTCTTTTTGGAATTGCGCTCGGGGCGGCGGTGTTTACCAGCGTTCGTCTGTCAGTAAATGCCTCGCTGGATTCTTTTACCAAAAGCATGGATTTAATCACCGGGAGGGCCGATCATGTGCTCACGCGGCCTGGCGGATATGTTCCTGAACACCTGACAGCTGAGCTCCTAAAACATCCGATAATCCGAAGTGCTTCGCCGGTGCTGTCAACATATACACAATCCTCCCAAGAAGGCGCAGAGCCGTTTTTGTTGATCGGATTTGATCCGATTCTGGATCGATCTTTGCGCCAATGGCGAATTGATAACCTCGACGGTCAGCAGGGCGCCGTGTGGCTGGATCTGCTAAAAGAGCCCTATACGCTGATCATCGGCCAGCCCCTGGCCCGCCAGACAAAGCGCACAGCGGGCGATCTGTTGTATTTGGAGCATGCACACCAAACAGCACCGTTTAAAATTGTAGGGCTGCTTGAATCTAGCGGGCTGTCAATGGCTGAGGGCGGCCATATCGCTTTAACCGACATCGCCACTTTCCAGGAATTTACCGGTCTTTTCGGCAAAGTCGATCGAATCGACTTGCAGCTAAAAGACTATGCGACTGCAGCCGATCTGGCTGAAATTCGGCAGCTAATGTCAAATGGTATTGAGCTCAATCCGCCGACTGCCACACGCGAAAGCGGCCAGAAAATGATCAGGGCCTATCAGCTCAACCTTTCCATTTTAAGCTTTGCTTCATTGTTTGTGGGGATGTTTTTGGTCTACAGTTTGGTGGCCCTGAATGCAGCATCGCGTCGCCATGAACTGGCGATCCTAAGGTCCACCGGTGCCTCTGCCTATCACGTTTTTTTCATATTTTTAGCCGAAGGTGCTTTCTTAGGAATTGTTGGCTGGTTGGTTGCAATTCCGATAGGCCATTTTTTAATAAAGTATTTGCTGCACGGCGTTAGTCAGACCATTTCCACTCTTTTTGTGCGCGTGCAGGTGGATGCGCTTTCACTTAGTGTGGCAGAGTTTGTTTTCAGTTTTGTCGTTACCGTGGGTATCTCCATTTTAGCGGCGTATCAGCCTGCTCGAGAGGCCATGCTAGTGCCCCCCAAAGAAGCCTTGGAGATTTCGCAACTGGGGATGCAGCCCAGAAAATCTCCACGACAATTGGCTATCGGCGGGCTTATCTGTATCGTGTTGGTGTTGCCTTTATCGCGGCTGCCCGCCGTATTAGATATGCCGCTGCCAGGCTATTTGGCCATTTTTCTGTTATTTGTCGGTTTTGCGCTCTTGGCACCATGGACGCTGCAGAAAATCAGCCACGGCCTATCAGGACCGCTGCTCAAGCAAATGGGTGTGCCGGCCTATCTTGCCAGCCGTTATGTACGCGACAGCGGAACCCGCACGGCGGTCTCGGTGGGCGCCCTGATTACGGCCGTGTCCTTGTTTACTGCTTTGGTCATCATGATTTACAGCTTTCGCCAGACAGTTGAATTCTGGACCTATGAGACCATTAAGGGAGATTTGTTCCTAACCTCAAAAATGGGGGAAATAAATCGCTTTCGCTTTCCCATCCCACATGAGGTTATTGATGATCTGCAGGCGTATACATCCGAGGTCGACATTTTGCCCAATCTACGGCTATTTTTAAATTATGATGGGTTCCCGTACGAATTTGAGTTAATGGACATGCAGAAATTTATGCAATATGCATCTTTTTTCTGGATGAAAGGAGATCCGGAAATCGTCCGCCCGAAGCTCAAGCGCGGAGAAGGGGTTATCGTTTCCGAAGTGTTCTCAAATCGCACCGGATTGACCGTCGGTGATGTTTTCAAGGCGCAGATCGAGGAATCCCTTGTAGAGTTACCCATACTCGGCATTGTTCGTGATTATCGCACGCAGGGCGGTGTGGTTTTCTACTCCATGGCGCAATTTAACGCCCAGTATCATTCAACTTACTGGGGCGGTGTACGCTTTTTTTTCAAAGATCGAGACCAGGACATCGATCTGGCGGTTTCCAGACTTCGAACCGCCATTATCGATCGTATGGGGGGCAAGGTTGATATGTACAGCGGTAAGGGATTGCGCGGTGCTGTCTTGCGAATTTTTGACGAAACTTTTGCCGTTACAACGGTTTTGCTGCTGATTGCGCTACTGATTGCCGCACTGGGAATTGCCACTACCCTAACCGTGTTGGTACTGGAACGGTCCCGGCAACTGAACACCCTGTTTGCCGTCGGCGCCAGTTTCAAGCAGATTCGGACCATGATATTTTGGGAAGCCGCCTTTTTGGTTGTCATCGGGGAGCTGGGCGGAATTGTCTGCGGGTTTATACTGTCTTATTTGCTAGTGTATGTCGTCAATCGCCAATCGTTTGGCTGGACGTTTATATATAGCGTCAATTGGGACGCGTTGTTTTTGTCGGTTCCGTTGATCATATTGACGGCTCTGGCTGCAGCCCTGCCGGCGGTCAAGATGGTGTTTCGCAAGCCGCCGGCAACGCTTCTGCGTGAAAGATGAAGGATTCACCGCAAAGACGCAGAGCTCGCAGAGAATTTATACTTTTTTGCTTTCCGTTGAGAGGACGGAAAGCAAAAGGTAATCTGTCTTCGGCAAATGCTATGGGTCCATACGATTTGTTATTTAGCTCCCGACAGGCAATTTGTTTTTTTGCAGCGCAGCTGCTGAGTATTTTTTTTTGCCGACGTCCATGCCGGGCCATAGCTTTTAAGCGACGGCTGGTCAACGGCAAAAGAAAAAATAGCTATCTTTGCGAACTCTGCGTCTTGAGCGACTTATTGGGTCGGTGCTCTCAGAGCGAAGACCAAAGCGGGCGGTAAAATATTAATACGGAATGATAGTCATAAAGATGATACGACGAATTGAAAACATTGCCATTGTGTTTGTGGGTCTTTGTCTGATGGCGGCCTCGTTAGGTCCCAGCGCAATGGCTGAAGACACCGATGGCTATTTAGCGGTGACCGGACCCTGCTATCAAAGATTTCCACAAGACCATGGACCGCATGCGGGATTTCGTACCGAGTGGTGGTATTATACCGGCAACCTGGAGGACGAATCCGGCGATCGCTATGGTTTTCAGTTAACCTTTTTTCGCAGCCAGATCAGTCCTGGCCAAGCCGTTGAGAATTGGCCCCAACCGTCATCTGCCTGGCGAACCCAGCAGATTTATGCGGGGCACGCTGCTGTTTCAGATCTGAACAGGAAAACCCACCAGCATGCCGAACTGGTGGCCAGAGAAGCGTTGGGGATTGCCGGAGTCATCCACGCCGCATCCCAAACTAAAGTGTTTCTTAAAAACTGGTCAGCCACCATCGACAGTGATCATCACCATCTGATCGCCTCAACGCCTGATTTTTCGATTGATCTGAGACTGACAGCTGCTAAGCCACCTGTATTGCACGGCAAGGCGGGCTACAGCCGCAAAGGATCAACTGCCGAAAGGGCAAGTTGCTATTATTCTTTGACACGCCTGATTTCTAAAGGAAAGCTGAAGATAGGCGACCAGACCGTTGAAGTCAAAGGTCTTAGCTGGATGGATCATGAATACAGCACGGCGCCTCTGGAAGCGGGGATTGTTGGTTGGGACTGGTTCAGTTTGCAGTTTTCCAATCAAACAGAACTGATGCTCTATCTGCTCAGAGAAGAGAATGGTGAGATTCATGCGGCAACCAGCGGCACCTATGTCGATCGAACGGGCGGAGCGCAGCATTTAACCCGCGAGGATTTCAGCGTCACCGCCTTGAAACAGTGGAAAAGTCCCCGATCTGCAGCCGTTTACCCGGTCGCCTGGCGCGTCAACGTTTTGCCGCTGGATATAGAAGTTGTGATAGACGTCAATTTAACCGATCAGGAAATGGTCACATCGGCAAGCACCGGAGTGACCTACTGGGAGGGTAGCGTATCAGCCAGCGGTTCGATCGCCAACCAGCCTGTACAAGCCAGCGGATATGTGGAGCTGACAGGTTATGCCGAGGCCTTGCGGGCACCATTGTAATTGCAATCCGACTTGAAGGTCGGCTATCGGTCTGTGTCGGCTAAAATGTCGGTGATCATGTGCTGGTAAGCGTGGGGCTGTTGGTGTTTGTCAATAGCCTGCAGTTCTCTCATTTGCCGTTTGAGGGTTAAGAAGGAATTTGTGATGTGCTGGTAATCAGAAAAAAAATGCCGCATGTCGTCGACCAGATCCCAGTCGATGACAAGCCTTTTGGGAAACCAATCCGACGGTTTGGCCTCATTTTGCCGCAAAAAATTCAAATAACCAACGATGAATTCGCGAAAGATCTGGTTTGCCCATGAGTTCAATTCTTCAGGGAAGTTATCTCCATCCCCCCATGTTTCAGATATGAGCGTCTTGCACAGCTGATCGATTCGACGATTTGAAGATGACATTTGGATTGCCTTTCCTGCCTTATTCGGCCCTACCGTTTTTGAAGAGTGTTGATGATGAGCTCATAAATTTGGGGCAGTTCTTTGCCCGCTGAAAAAGCCGTTGTGCCCTGCCAGATATCGGCCACGGCGTCATCTGATACGTTTAGCTGTTTACACAGCAACCGGGCCTGGTGCCAGGTCGGCAACCATACGAGCTTTTTGGCGATGGCCTCCAGGCTACCGAAGATATCGATAAAGCGCGGAAGACTTAGAATGAAATAAATTCGATGCGGAAACGGCGAATCGACTTCGATGGTGTTGTCCGGATCCCATACAAAACAGCCCACGTGGGGTCGCCAATCAATTCCCAGGCGTTTCATTTCTTGCGCCAATTGACATGTTTGGATGTCAAAAACCATCGGCGCGAGGTCTTTTTGAGGATAAAACGGTATCGGTTTCATTTGTACAACGATCTCCTCAGCGGCAAATTAATTGGATAAATTTATTGCAGGCGGCGCCTGTTTTTTGAAGCGCGTCATGTAATCGTCAATCATATATCGAGCGTTCACGCTTTTTGAACGACGGATCAACGGAAACAGACGCCTGCAATCATCCAACGTCAATTGTCGAACGGACTGAATACAATCGAACTCGTTGCGAACATGCGGAAATGTTTCCAAATCGGTCGAAAGCTCCTCTTTTTCTACAAGTTTTGCATATACCAATGAACGGGCGGCTAGCAATCTTTCGAATTGAGTGTTGTTGCTGTTCGGATGAAGGATGTAGCGCAGCGTTAACTGATCGCCCGGTCCATACAAATGACCGCGTTTGCCTATCGCTTGCAACGCTTTATGATCGATAAATATTGGTTTGATGCGGACCTCTTTGGGCAGCCTTTTTTTGAGCTGCGGATAAAGTCCGTAATGAATCGAGCCGGCCTCTATATACGCAGACGCGTATTGCGTGAGATCAGCGACCAAGGCTTGGGCGCGCAAGTTATCACGCAAGCGGAAGCGGGCTGCGTCAGCCTGGGCAAACCGGATGATCGCTGAAATTGCCCCATCAAACGACCCATCTGAAACCTTTTCGTAATAATCCAAGAGGGCTTTGGTGGCATCTCGCTCGGCGATGTAGACCTGATGCTGCACCGTATTTGGCTTCAAATCTTCAGGACGATGCCCTTGAGCAAAAAAATCATGAATGCCGATTAAATTCTCCAGAAAAGGCTCCAACTGGATAATTTTAATCCCCTCAGCATAAAATTTGCGCATGAGCTGGCACATGCGACGACTGAACTCTGGATATTCGACATCCATGACCATTAAATATTCTTCGACAGAAAGGGAACCCTCCAGCATGCACTGCAATTCAGCCTGCGGCGGCTCTTCCAGAAAAATCGCTTCGTGACCCTGCATTGATTCAGCAGACAGACCGATTACTTCCGGCCGATGAATAGATAATCCAATCGATATGTAGATCATACGTTTTAAGCTATTGAAGGCAGTTAATGTTTAATGTGATCTGGGCTAACAAACTTTACAAAATCTCGCATCGACTTATCGTATATTACACTATGAGCAGTATATTGAAATTTGCAAACGGGTTAAAGTCTATGAAAAAATGTTTACCGTATGTTCAAACGCTAATAATTAGTATGATCGTTGCGACAGCGGTGTTCGTTTATGATCGCAAGGATGCGCTACCAATGGACTTAAGTGAATTTCAGTGGAAGAATAGACTGCTTTTTTTGATTGCACCAGATAGCAACCATCCGGAATTCAAAAAGTTGCAGCATGACATTGCCAGACAACCAGAAGAAGTCAAAGACCGCGATCTGGTGATTTTTGAAATATTTGAGCAGGGCGAATCTCGAATAAACACCGCGGCCGTAGACCGACAAACGGCGGACTCATTCCGAGATCGATTTGGCATTGCTAAAAATGAATTCACCCTTATTCTGGTTGGTAAAGATGGGGGCGTCAAGCTGAAGCGCAAAGGCTATGTCAGCTTAGCTACTGTTTTTGAATTGATTGATTCAATGCCCATGCGTCAGAATGAAATGCGCCAAAGAAAGCAGTAGCCGCGGAACCTAACTTTGTAAGGCGCAATGTCATAATAGGGTATTTCTGCCGATGGTTGGCAATTGACAGCTCATTTTCAATGGAGGAAAATACATGGATACCAAAAATTTTTTAGTCGTTGGCGGCAGTTCTGGTATTGGACTGGAAATTACCAAGACGCTGCATGAAAAAGATAACAAGGTGTATGTGGGGTCACGATCCAATGATGCTTTAACCCCGCTGGACGGTTTACACCATCTGACAATCGATGTGCAGGCCGATTCGCTCAATTTTGAGGGGTTGCCGGAGGTGCTGAATGGAATCGTATATTGTCCGGGGACCATTCGGCTGAAGCCCTTTCATCGGTTGACGATGAATGACTTTTTGGAAGACTGGCAGGTTAACTTTTTAGGGGCGGTTAAAACGATTCAAGCGTGTCTGCCGAATTTAAAAAAGTCAAAAACCGGCGCCGCCATAGTGCTGTTCAGCACGGTGGCCGTTCAAACTGGTATGCCTTTTCATGCCTCTGTTGCGGGGGCCAAAGCAGCCGTGGAGGGTTTGACCCGTTCTTTGGCGGCTGAATTTGCGCCCCGGATCCGTGTGAATGCCATCGCCCCTTCACTTACGGATACGCCGTTGGCTCAGGGTTTGTTGTCGAGCGAAGAAAAACGGAAAGCTTCCGCAGAACGCCATCCGTCAAAGCGGATCGGAACACCGCAGGAAATTGCCCAAATCGCCATCCATTTGCTGTCCGATGCCAGTGCCTGGATGACCGGTCAAATCATTCATGTCGATGGCGGTATGAGCGCTTTGCGAACCTTCAGATAAATAGGATCACTAAAGTGCAAAATGTTTTGGTTACCGGGGCCACCGGTTTTATCGGTATCGAAGTGTCCAGGCAATTGAATCAACGGGGGTTGCGCCCAAAATTGATGGTCAGGCGCCCTGACCGCGAGGCGATGCTCAAACACCTGGGTGCTGAAATAATCCAAGCCGATTTGCACCACCGCCAAAGTCTGGATAACGCTCTGAATGCAACTGATACGGTTATTCATCTGGGGGCTCGCGCTACCTTTGAACCTTATCCGCGACTTTATGCATCCATAGTCAAAGGCTCGCTAAGTCTAATGCAGGCCGCCATCGAAGCCGGCGTTAAAAATTTTGTGTTTGCCAGCACTTTGCTGGTTTATGGGGATAGCGACAAACCGATTGATCAATACACGCAACCATCACCGATGTCCGGATATGGACAGGCAAAGCTCGAGGCTGAACAGCGACTGGCAGACATGGCTGCTGACGCCGGTATCTGTTTTGTTTCTTTGAGGCTGTCACATGTCTACGGGGCCCACAGCCTGTTATTTGATCGCATCCGATACGGTCAGATTTTTTTGCCAGGAAAAGGGGATAACGCATTCGCCCATATCCATATTGATGATGCGGCGCATGCCATTATTCGGGCAGCTGAAAACCGTCGCTCGGGCATATGGGTTGTGGCCGATGAGTTCTCCTGTACGTGGAATGAATTTTTCAAAACCCTGCAAACCCATCATCCACGAGTGCGTGTGAAGCATGTCCCGCGCGGGTTAGCTTATGTGGGCACACGGTTGTTAGGTGCTATTTACAAGTTAGCCGACCAGCCAAATCCATACCCCAGCGGCGCTATCTCGTGCTGGAATCTGCGAGTGCCGGTTGTGCCGGGAACTCTGCGCCAGGCAGTCGGTGCGGAGCCCAAATTTCCAACCATTCACCAGGGAATCCCCGCTGTGTTAGACGACGCGATTTCTTTTTATTGGTTGCCGTCTAATCTGGATTTGGGTTAAATTCTATTAAATTAAACAGAATAATCACCAATCATTACAAAATACTATTGAATTTGTGGTTCGAATCCTTTAAGAAAGAACCCAGACCTCTCCGGGCCAACCTTCAAGAATACAACAATTAATCAAGAATAATGACGATCGTAATGTCTAATTCATGAAAAAAGTTAAATCTCACTCTAAAAAATCATCTGTCCTTTTGTCCTTGTGGCGTTGGTTCGATACCGATGCATCTGCCGAGCAGCTCTCCATCGCTGAAGGTAAAAAAGTCGATTGGTTTCGCATCATCCCGTTTCTCATCATGCATCTAATGTGTTTGGGAGTTATCTGGGTGGGCTGGAGCTGGTTTGCCGTTTTGACGGCTATCGGTCTTTATCTTATACGCATGTTTGCCATTACCGGATTCTACCACCGCTATTTTTCACATAATGCGTTTAAGACCAACCGATTCTGGCAATTTTGGTTTGCTGTTCTGGGCAATTCTTCCGTTCAGCGCGGGCCGCTTTGGTGGGCGGCGCATCATCGCCATCATCACCGCTACGCCGACACCGATAAAGATATCCATTCACCCCGTCAGCACGGCTTTGTATGGAGCCATATGGGGTGGTTAACATCCCCGGCGAATTTTCCGACCAAGATGAAATATGTGAAAGATTGGGCCAGATTCCCGGAGCTGCGTTGGATCAATCGTTTTGACATTGTCATCCCGGTTTTATTGGCCTGTGCCTTATTCTTTGGGGGCCTATTGCTGGAAATCTACGCACCCCAGCTGCAAACCAATGGCCCCCAGCTGCTCATCTGGGGCTTTTTTATCTCGACGGTGGCGCTTTTTCACGGTACGGTGACGATTAATTCCTTTGACCATATGTTCGGCAGCCGGCGCTATGATACCCCGGACACCAGCCGCAACAATGCCCTTTTAGCGCTGATTACGTTGGGTGAAGGGTGGCATAACAATCACCATCATTATGCGATTACCGCACGCCAGGGCTTTTATTGGTGGGAAATTGATATTACCTATTACCTGCTTAAAATCTTTTCCTGGCTGGGCATTGTCCGAGATCTGCGGGGGTTGCCCGATGATTTGCGCGACCAAAACCGAGTGGTCGTTGACACGCCCTGACACAACTTCTCTTTAATTTGACTGGGGGACCGTTAAATGCGTATTGCAGTCATCGGAACCGGTATTGCAGGCATGGTGGCCGCCTATTTGCTCAGTGATGAGCATGAACTGGTCATATTTGAGGCCGAGGATTATATCGGTGGCCACACGCACACCATCGATGTCAGTCTGAATGGCGATAAATATGCGGTGGATACCGGATTTATTGTCTTCAACGAAAAAACCTATCCCAATTTTGTGCGGTTGATGAAGCGTCTGGGTGTTGCCTGGCAACCTTCCAATATGAGCTTTAGTGTGCAGTGCAAAAAGACCGGCTTGGAATTTAGCCCCAGCTCTTTGAATTCGCTTTTTATTCAGCGCAAGAATCTATTGCGGCCATCATTTTATCGGATGATCTTCGATATTTTTAAATTTAGGCGTGAGTCCGAAGCGCTTCTTAAAAGCGATGATTACACCTTGACCCTCGAAAATTTTTTAACCGCTAAGCAGTTTTCACGGCTGTTCATCGAGCATTTTATCATTCCCATGGGCGAGGCCATTTGGTCGGCGGATCCGGTAAAATTCAATGAATTTCCGGCCCTGTATTTTGCCCAATTTTTTAAAAATCATGGATTTTTAAATGTTCGCAATCAGCCCCAATGGCTGGTCATAAAGGGGGGCTCGAAACAGTATGTGGCACCCCTGACCTGGCCTTATCGGGATCATATCCGTCTGAGTTGCCCGGTCACATCCATTCGGCGCCATTCGGATCATGTCAGCGTCCAAACTGCCAACGGCCAGCCCGAGCGCTTTGATCAGGTGGTCATCGCCACCCACAGTGATCAGGCCCTGGCCATGCTGGCGGATCCCTCAGACAGCGAAAAAGAAATCCTGGGGGCGATTCCCTATCAGGACAATCATGCGGTGCTGCATTCAGATGAATCGGTTTTGCCCCGAAAAAAGGCGGCCTGGGCCAGCTGGAATTACCATATTCCTGAGGACGAAATGGCGCGCGTGGCCCTTACCTATGACATGAATATTCTACAAAGTTTATCTGCTCCCGCCGAATATTGCGTTACGCTCAATTTACCCGCCACCATTGACCCCGCCAAAAAAATCAAGGAAATGCACTATCATCATCCTGTGTATAATCCAACAAGTTTGGCCGCCAGAAACCGCCATGAGGAGATCAATGGGGTCAAACAAACTTATTTTTGCGGAGCCTACTGGGGGTATGGCTTCCATGAAGACGGGGTCAATAGTGCATTGGTGGTTGCAAAGCATTTCGGTAAATCCCTTTGACCAGTCTCAAAATGGATTGAATATGCGCCTTGCAATCGCTTTCATGACACCTCATTTCTGTTAAAAACAGCCATCGGGCTGCTGACGAAACTCATTCCGTGCTTATATTAAACGCGTCCCATCGTAAATGTTAAATAATTGCAAGGACGGCCTATGCACAGTTGCATCTATGAGGGCACTGTTCGGCATCGCCGTTTTAAGCCCAGACAGAATATGTTTCGCTATCGTTTGTTCTTTCTGTATCTGGACTTGGCGGAGCTGCCGCAGGTATTTGATGCGCATCCGCTGTGGTCTTATCAGCGACCCAACATCGCCTATTTGCGTCGCAAAGACCACTTCGGTGATCCCCAGATGCCGCTCGATAAGGCGGTGCGAAATCTGGTCGCCGAAAAAACCGGGCGGCCGCCTGAAGGGCCCATACGCATGCTGACACATTTGCGCTACTTCGGTTATTGCTTTAACCCGGCCAGCTTTTACTACTGCTATGACGCCAAGGATACAAGCGTTGAGACCATCGTTGTTGAAATACACAACACCCCCTGGGGTGAAGTTCACTGTTACGTATTAGGTCGAGAAAGCAATGAACATTTGGTCAAAAAATGGCGACGACATCGCTTTGTTAAGGATTTTCATGTGTCACCTTTTATTGACATGAATATCGACTATGATTGGCGCTTTCGTGAACCGGGCAAGACTATCCGTGTACATATGATCGATTACGAGGATAGAAAGATGCTTTTTGATGCCAGCCTGGCCTTGCAGCGCCGCGAGATCAGCTCCTGGGCATTGACCGATGTGCTCATCAAATACCCGATGATGACTGCCAAGGTCACTGCCATGATATATTGGCAGGCATTGCGTCTTTTGCTCAAAAAGACACCCGTGTTCGTTCACCCCAAAAAACGCAAGTTAACAGGAGAAAATACTCACCCATGACAACCTCCATCATGCCGTCAGAGTCGCAGGCGCTGGAAAACCTCCAGGCGCGACCGACAGACGGGCTGGCACGCAGACTTCTTTTTGCTATCCTGCAAAAGCTAAAGCGGGGTAAAATTACTGTCCTGGAGGGATCGCAGTGTCATGTCTTCGGTCAGACCAGCAGCACCTATCCGCTCGAGGCGGTCATAACTGTTTATCATCCCCGATTCTACACCAAAGCTATCCTTGGGGGCAGCATCGGCACCGCTGAGGCTTACATGAGCGGTTTCTGGTCGGCAGACGATTTGACTGCCGCGCTGCGTATCATGGCCCTGAATCGCGACAGTTTTGAGCGTCTGGATAAGGGCTGGTCAAAGCTTTCGGCCCCGCTGCAAAGGATCGGGCATTTTCTGCGCAAAAATACGCGCAGCGGCAGTCGTAAAAATATTGTGGCCCATTATGATCTGGGCAATGATTTTTATCGATTGTTCTTAGATGAAACCCTGACCTATTCCTGCGGTATTTTTAAAAGCGAAAGCAGCAGCATGCAAGACGCCTCCCTTGCCAAATACGACCGCATCTGCCGAAAACTTGAACTTGGCCCTGCTGATGACGTCGTTGAAATTGGCTCCGGCTGGGGTGGCTTTGCTATTTATGCGGCCAAAAATTTTGGTTGCCGCGTGACCACCACCACCATTTCCGACAAGCAATTTAAACTGGCCCAAAAGCGCATTGCAGATTCCGGAGTAGCCGACCGCATAGAGCTGGTGATGAAGGACTACCGTGATTTGAAGGGAACCTACTCTAAACTGGTGTCGATTGAAATGATCGAAGCGGTTGGGCATCATTATCTGGATGCTTACTTTAAAACCTGTAGCCGGTTGCTTAAGCCTGACGGCATGATGTTGCTGCAGGCGATCACCATTACCGATCAGGTGTTTGAGCGCCACAAACGCTCGGTCGATTTCATCAAGCGCTACATATTTCCGGGAAGTTGTATACCATCCATTGCGGCCATTACATCTTCGATCGCCAAAGTGACTAATTTGCGTCTATTTCATCTGGAAGATATCACAGCGCACTACGCCAGGACCTTAGCCTGCTGGCGGGAGCAATTCTTTGATAATATTGATGTTGTCAAAGAGCTGGACTACTCAGAGGCGTTTATTCGCATGTGGGATTATTATCTGAGTTATTGTGAAGCGGGTTTTGCGGAGCGCTACATTGGTAATGTGCAGATGTTGTTCACCAAGCCCATGTGCCGACGCGAGCCGTTGATTCCTGATTTAGCCACATAGTAAACACTTTTGGAAAGGAGACCCCCAATGACTGTTTGGGTTCCGATTCTATTGTTGTTGATACTGGTTGAAATATGGTGGTTTGGCGCACACTGCATGGCTTATTTGAGTGATATCAGAGACTTATTTGAAAAAATGAATCCAGAGGAGCCTGGAGCATCCATTCCAGACGAATTCAATGGCAATAAGATTTAATTGTAACTTTTGGTCAAATTTTGGTCTCTGTATAGTCGTAGTCTCGAATGATTCCTCCATTGACGGTGGTGGTTCAGTCTCTGTTGAGTTTACCTCCTTTCCTCGGCTGAGAAAATGCCACTGAACCACCACGCTACCTCCCTATTTTCTGAATAGAGCGTTCTAAGCTTTTTGGCTAAAAAATTACCATTTGCTAACAGGGCAAATGCTGTTGTGCTTTGATACAAAAAAGTATTTGTTGGACTGCAAACTAATGCTTATTATATTGGTCTGTGAGCCAGCAAAGTATGCTTGTCTTTGCAGGCGCATAAATTAATATTGTTCTATCAGCTTCTAACCGTCAATCTTTCATCTTCAATCTGGGGGACATTAAACCATGGAATTTAATAAGATCTTATGGCCGACTGATTTCTCCGAGAATGCCGCCAAAGCATTACCGGTGGTCACCTCCTTAGCTGAAAAGTATGCTGCTGAGATTCATATTCTCTACGTTTTGAAAGATTACCCTGCTGTGGGGGCTTCTTATGGACATAATGATCCAGAGGATATCGAAAAAATGAAGCAGTGGGAAAAGCAAACCGCTGAGGGGCGGCTGGATGAGATTTGCGAAAAATTTTTAAATGCTTGTCCGCTATATTTTCGCCACATCAGTGTCGGTGAGCCGGCCAAAGAGATCCTTAAATTGATCGAGAAGGAAAGTATTGATATGGTTGTTATCGCCAGCCGGGGCAGCGAAGCTCATTTTGATTTTGGCAGCGTGGCTGACCGCGTGACCAAATGCACCGAGATCCCCACTCTGATTATTCCCGTGTAAGCGAAATGAGCCTAAAGACGCTTTCAATATGCATTTGCATTTCTCTCGGCACTTCATCTATCCATGCTGGCACGTCCACCAGTTCTAAAATTTTTTCGCCCTGCCCAGATTCGCCCAACTGTGTTTCATCTTTAACTGAGGATATAAAACATTTTGTCCAACCCATTACCTACGACGGCACTGTCGATAACGCTCGGCAAAGATTGATCTTTATTCTGGAAAATACGCAACGGGTGCGAATAGTGAAAAGTGACTTAAATTATCTGCACGCGGAATTTCGCTCTTTTTTATTTCGCTTTGTCGACGATGTCCAATTTTTCTTGCCGCCCGATGAATCTGTTATTCACATCAAGTCTGCTTCAAGGTCTGGCTACTACGATTTTGGCACCAATCGCCGGCGAGTAGAGCTTTTGCGGGCAGCATTCAAAAGTTTGGCGCAAGAAGCATCCTCCGGAATAGGTGATGATGAATAACCACAGCTCAACGAGGTTCCCATGAACGTCGCTTACTATTTAAAGCTCTATGCGCTGACTGTTCCGGTCTTCTTTATTGTCGACCTGATTTGGTTAGGGGTGGTGGCCAAAGGATTTTATCAAAAAAATTTGAACCATCTGCTCAGCCCTCAGGTTAACTGGGCGGCGGCAATTCTATTTTACTTGCTTTTCATTGCCGGAATTCTGATTTTTGCCGTTGTGCCCGCTTTAGCCAAAAATTCCTGGCAACATGCGATGCTGTATGGGGCTTTATTTGGATTTTTCACTTACATGACCTATGAACTTACCAATTTAGCCCTGCTCAAAAACTGGCCGCTGAACATTGTTGTGGTAGATATTATCTGGGGAGTAGTGCTTTGCACAGCGGTTGCAACGTTAAGCTTCATACTCGCTCGTTGGTTGCTGTAACAAATTGAAATTGGGCTCAATCAAGCGATGAATCCATTTGTAACCAGGCAATATGTCCGTCCGGGCGAATGAGCATTGCAAAGGATTTGGGTAAGAAATCAGGTCTTTTTAAATGGTAGCTAAAATTAGCCCGTTTTGACGATCTGCTTTGTGAAATCTGAACGGTTGTAAATGACAAGTCGGCAATTGTATTAAATTTTAATTCTGCGGTCATCATTTTGCCCGCTTGCAGCATCACACACTTAGGATGCACTTCAGTTCCAATCATCATTGAGGGCAAATCTAATACTGAAAACTGCTGGCCTTTGCTGTCGGCCAGCCAAAAATGTGGAACGCGCCCGCCGACCCTCAACTCAGGTTTGAACACAAACGGATCGATTTGTGAACGAGTTTCTGTCTTGGGTCCAAACAGCCAGCCTTTTTCATATACAAATCCCATATCCTGGCCAGGAAACAACAGTTGCAAAGTTTTGTCCTTCACATTGTTGAAAATGCCGCGCAGCACGCGTCGCCGATATCTGATGATCGGATGATCTGATTTAAGCCAGTTAACCTGTTTAAGACCCAGACGCATCACCGACTGAAAAAGAACGCGTTTGAGTCCATGAAGTCCGGGCAAGCAGTTGAAAAAACTATTTAATCGGTTTGCCATGCTAAGGTGTAAACCAATGGCACTGGGAATATGCAGTGTCATTAGATAGTTTGCAACACTTAATTTTGAATTCATTTGTGCAACAGGCCGGCGTTCATCCTCAAAGGTTGCTAGCAGGCGCTCTGCGGATATGCTCTTTGCACTTCTTTCTGAGCGAAGGGTCATAACCATTTTCCAAATGAGATTATGCGCATCCTGAATTCCAGTATTCATTCCAAAACCGCCGGCTGGCGTGAACTGATGAGCGGCGTCTCCGATCAAAAAACAACGACCCCATTTGGACCGATATCGCGATGCCTGCCAGGTACCCATACGCCACGAGCGGATACTGCGAATGTCAATCGGGAGATTCTGCCCGGCAAGTTTTTGGAGCAATCCTGTACAGCGGGTTTTGTCAAAATCTTCGATTTGCTGATATGGGGGGAAATAGGGTATTTGGGCTACAAACTCACCACGTTTAAACGAATGGGCAACCAAAACAGCAACCCCAGCACTGGAATAAACGAAGTAAAGCATTGCCGGAATTCGGGTGCGAAGATTTTCGGCGAGTTGGGTACTAATGAAGTGAACATTTATCAGATGTTGTAAGGTTCCGGTATCACTATTTAATTTAATGCCAAGCTGTTTGCGTGTGGTGCTATGGGCACCATCAGCAGCCACTACGTATTGCGTTTTAACATGCCGTCGTCGGGAGTTTCGATTGCCGCTGACAAAGACATCAACATGTGCGTGTTGCTCTTCAATTTCGGCACGATACCCTTCCACTAGGGTGCAAAAGCGGCTGTTCAAGGCCGCTTTGCGCAGCAAGCGAACCAAATCGTGTTGCGGGAAATGCACGACCCGTCCGGGACTGTATTCCACATCAGGAGCATTGGCGAAATGGTCAACCACGCCGAGCAGCGAACCGGATAGTTTTTGTTGGCTGTGACCCAAAGCTGGGAGATCTGCCAGACTCGTACAGTAGACGAAACGACGCCATTCATCAGGGGGCGCGCTCTGCATATAAAGCGTCTGATCGAGCCTACCGATCTCTCGTAAAATTTCCATGGAGCGGCAATTTATAAAATGCGCCTGGGGATGGTTATCGGGTTTGGCCAGTTGTTCAACCAGGACATGCGGTACGTGATATTTGCTCAATAATAATGAGGCGACCAGGCCCACGGGTCCGGCCCCGATAATAATGACATCGTTTCTGTCGGGTATTTGCAGCTTGCCGCTTTTAGGTTGTTCACCAGCCACAGGTTCTTTAACCTTTTTTAATGCAGACTTACATTTTAGCTTTAAATTGATAAATTAAGGGTTAAATTAACATTTTCATCCAATCCTTAATAAAAAAATCTCAAGAAGGCCTTAACAATGTCGCATAAGGTATCATCAGCGGAGGCGGTCAAAAGATTACCGCCCCACTTGTTCGAACGGATCCGATTGATCGAAGATGTGCCGTTACGATTGGACGGTGAATTTATTCTTTACTGGATGCATCACGCCGTTCGCAACCATGAGAACCCGGCCATAGACACGGCTCTGAGCATTGCTGCGCAATTAAAATTGCCGGTATTGGTTTATCAGGGACTTGGCGGCCGGCATCCGTTTAACTCGGACCGTCACCACACATTTATTATGGAAGGTGCACGGGAAGTGCAACAACGGCTGCGAGAACGACGAATCATGCATGTATTCTATCTGGGGCGCAAACCAAGCGAACCTTCTCCGCTCAGCGTATTGGCACGTCGTGCAGCATTGGTTATCACTGAAGAGTTTCCGGCACCGCCCTTCCCGCAATGGACCCGCCAGCTGGTTGGACGGGGAAACACGGCTGTCTGGGCGGTGGATTGCACGTGCATTATTCCCATGCAGTCGATCAAACGCTCGTTTGCTCGTGCCTATGCCTTTCGAAACCACACTCAAAAAGAATTTGAACGGCGGCTCAGACAACCATGGGAAGATGTTAATGAAGCGGTCGAAAAGTTCACAGGCGATTGCGGGTTTGACGCCCTTGACCTGGCAAATGCAGATTTTGCTGATTTGTGTGCCCAATGTGATATTGATCATACGATTCCGCCCGTAGTGCATACCCCCGGCGGTTCCTCCGCCGGATATGCGCGTTGGGAGGAATTTAAGCGCCGGGGTCTAAAAGGCTATGCCCGTCTGCGCAATGATGCCGCTGTCATTTTTCCTCGAGGTGTGAGCCGCCTTTCAGCGTATTTACATCACGGTCACGTGTCTCCGTTTCGCATCGCAAAAGAGGCAAAACTGGATGGATCGAACGGGGCTGCAAAATTCTTGGACGAATTGCTCATCTGGCGCGAACTGGCGCATAATTTTTGCTTTTATCACCAATATCCGGAAACACTGGATGTCCTTCCTCAATGGGCACGTGAGACCATAAGACAACATAAAGATGATCCTCGCGAGGAAGTATATTCCTGGGAGCGTTTATACCGGGGCCAAACTGGTGATGCGCTGTGGGATGCCGCCCAGAAATCTCTGCTCGTCCATGGAGAATTGCACAATAATGTGCGGATGACATGGGGCAAGGCATTTCTTGACTGGACTTCTGATCCTCAGACGGCGCTTGATATGATGATTGATTTAAACCATCGTTTGGCCTTGGATGGTAATGATGCCAACTCCTATGGCGGATTGTTGTGGTGCCTGGGATTGTTT
Source organism: Desulfobacterales bacterium (assembly GCA_030066985.1). NCBI lineage: Bacteria > Pseudomonadati > Thermodesulfobacteriota > Desulfobacteria > Desulfobacterales > Desulfobacterales bacterium. The sequence goes on along the minus strand of JASJAN010000049.1, from coordinate 946 downwards.
GATCGACCCTTTAGACCGGATCGACCGGTGATTGGCGCGTTGCGCCCCCGCTCCACCAAAGATCATGCCAGACGACTGGATATGGCCGCTTACGCTGACAAAATCAAAGGGCCGGCAACCGGAAAGCCATTCAAAATAGCAGTTATCGGTGCCGGTATATCGGGACTTTTTGCTGCCAGAACGCTTATGGACCATGATCATCAAGTGCATGTGTTTGAAAAAGCCAGCAGACCCGGTGGCCGCACGGCAACTCTTAAAGATGCAGACTTTACTTTCGACAGCGGTGCCCAATATTTTACGGTGCGGGATGAGCGTACGGTTCGTTTCGTCAGATCATGGCAAATGGATGGAATTGTTGCGCCATGGAAGGGCAGAATCGGTGTTGCCAGGCAGGGGCGTCTGTCTGCTGAAAAACAATTGACTGAGCGCTGGGTGGCAATTCCCGGTATGGATGCGATTGCAGCGCATCTGTCTGAGGGTGTCGATATTCGCTTCAATACGGCGATCGAATCACTTCAAAAAAACAATGAACAATGGCAATTGATGGATTCCCAACAAAATGTGCATGGTCCCTATGATGTTGTCATCGTCGCTGCCCCGCCACCCCAGGCCAACGGTCTTGTTGGTCTTAGCCCGAAACTAAGCGATCGCATCTCTGCCATTGAGATGCAGCCCTGCCTGGCGGTGATGGTTGCATTTAACGAACCGCTGGATCTGCCGTTTGACGCCATCTTTGTTCATGGATCAGCGGTTCGGTGGGTGGCCAGAAATAACAGCAAGCCTCAGCGGGGTGCGACCGAATGCTGGACGCTGCATGCCGACATCCAGTGGTCCAAAGACAACGCCCACACAGACAATGAACAACGAATATCTTTAGCAGTCGACGCATTTTTTAAAAGCATTGGCCAAAGGCCAATAGGCCCGATCTATCAGCGATCTTGTTTTT
>JASJAN010000048.1 GCA_030066985.1 Desulfobacterales bacterium | reverse complement strand
ACTGCTCTTGACTCTGACATGGACGGCTATCTGGATCTGATTTATGCGGGCGACACCGAGGGCTCCCTGTGGAAGTTCTATTATGACTATCAAGATCAATACTGGAGGAAAAGAGAGCTCTTTAATACCGGCGGCCAGCCCATAACTGCCCCACCGGCGGTTGCTTTTGATGCTGACGGTAACCTGCGGATTTATTTTGGAACCGGCGCTTACCTGGAAGAAAGTGATAAAGACAACAATACCCGCAATGCTTTTTTCTGCCTGGTGGAAAAAAAGCAATACCCGGGCAACGCCAACGATGGGCACTATACGGGTACCAGTTCTTTAACCGGCGAACTGCAAGATTTAACGGCTACGGTCACCAAATATCAGTTTGACAATGATCTGGCTGCCAGCGCCCAAACCAAAGCAACCGATAAAGGATGGTATATCCAACTGGACATACCGGCAGCTTATCCGGCCGAACGGGTACTGGGCAAAGCCCTGGTCGTCTCGGGAGTGGTGTTCTTTACCTCCTTTGTGCCCAACCAGGATGTTTGCGGCTACGGCGGCGATGCCAGATTATATGCCATCGATTATCTATATGGTGTGGTAGACGATGTAGTCTTCACGGAAATGGCCTCTACCGAAAGACATATCGATATCGGTACGGGGATTCCTTCAGAACCGGTCTTTTATTTCGACCCGAAAAAGAAAAAGCCCAGCATTCTGGTTCAAAAGAGCAGTTCCGAGATCGTCGACAAGAATCCCAATCTAAAAGAAAGGCCAATGCTGATTAATTCTTGGAGAGCCAGATAATAATGAATGAATGCTAAGTTAAACCCGCAATCCCTATTTTGTGCTCACCCGGGGATTGCGGGTTTTTTATTATTTGCTGCGCCGCTTTAATTGTGTTTTAATCCTTCCATTACATCTCCGAGTTGCATGTTTAGAGCGATCTCAAAACCCCTTTTGCTCGGGTTTGCAGCTTTTAAAAAAAGCGCTAAGCTTCTTGCTACGTGAAATCTTAATAACTCAGGCTCATATTCTCAATACAGTTCAAGATTTTGCACTTCTGTTTGAAAGCGCTTACATCAAAAGTCCACAAATAGATCTCCAAAGTGCTTTTGTAATGATTTCTATCGAGAATTTTTACATCGAAAATTTCTATACTTAAGCTGGTTTGATCAATATTTCATATTTGAATTTTTCCCGTTGCCATATTATAGTTCTGTGTTAATGATTAGGGAACATATAAGGGCATTAAGGTATAATTATATAATAGGGAAAAGGCATGTTTTTCAAAAAGAAAAAAACCCTCATGGGCCTTTCGCGCACCTGCGGCTGAGCGGCCAAAATCGGTCCGACGGAGCTGTCGGAAGCGCTTAAGGGGCTGGATGCCTCAGAGGATCCAAATCTGCTGGTAGGATATGATACCATGGATGATGCTGCCGTGTATCAAGTCTCACCCGAGATCGCCTTGATCAGCACGGTGGACTATATTACCCCACCGGTAAATGATCCTTACTGGTTCGGCCAGATTGCAGCGGCCAATTCTCTGTCTGATGTTTACGCCATGGGCGGCCAACCGCTGACTGCCCTGAATTTGGTGATGTTTCCATCTAAAAAGCTAGATCTGAGTTTTTTAGCTGAGATCTTGCGGGGCGGCAGTGCCAAGGTCCTCGAAGCAGGGGCATCCATGGCCGGTGGGCACTCCGTGGATGATAACGAACCGAAATACGGCTTGGCAGTTACCGGCCGTGTTCATCCAGATCGCATTCTGACCAACTGCGGTGCTCAAGTGGGTGACGACTTGGTTCTGACCAAACCTCTGGGGACGGGCGTGCTGTTTAACGCCAATCGTTCCGGTAAATTGCCCTACGCAGAACTGGAATCCATTTTGCCCCAGGTGGCGGCTTTGAATCGCAACGCCATTGAAGTGGCCCTCAATTTTGAAGTGCATGCCTGCACCGATGTGACCGGGTTTGGAATTGTGGGGCATACGCTCGAGTTGGCCCGCGGCAATGATGTTCAAATTGATCTCATCTACGAAAACCTTCCCTTTTACCCCAATGCGCTGCGGATGTATCAAAAAGGAGAAACCACCGGCAGTAACAAGGCCAATCGCAAATTGGCGGCTAACGCTTGGGAGATGACAACGCGGCGGTCCGCCGCTGAGGAGGACCTATTGTTCGATCCCCAGACCTCCGGCGGTCTCTTGCTGGTGTTGCCCGCCGCGCAAACCGATGCGCTCATCAAGCAGTTAAAAGCAGCGGGAATCGAAACAGCCGTCAAGGTCGGTGAAGTTGTTGCTGCCGATAAGCCCCACGTGCGCATTGTCTAATTGATTACTGGCGCAATGTGTTCGGCTTACGGCACACTTAAATTGAAAAGACGTTGATGAGTTCGAAAGGCAAGTTGCTTATTGGCTCAACACATTTATAAAATCTAGTTAAACGGGTCTATAAACCCGTTTTAGTCGAATTCATAGATTTCGTACTGTGTCTCTTCCCCCAATAGCTGATCGATTTGTGACTGAACCTCTTTGCGGGCATCATTTTGCACCCATTGCTGCCAGTAATCCAGGGATCGCCACTTGGAGACCACCATGCTTTCCCCGGGTTGATCGACACGTTGCAGGGTCTCTCCGGCGATATAGCCGGGCTGACCCATTGTCATGGACCGCAACTGATTGATCAGGATTCGCAGCGCTTCCATTTTTTTAGGTGGCACCCTTCGTTTAATGTGGACCTTAATCATCTTGACGGCTCCTTTTGCTGGATTTTATTATTTTACAGGTATCGCATAAAACAATTATGTGTCTGTTTCAATAATTTTCAACACCAAATAAGATTTTATAATAATTGACTTTTCAAGTCACCGGGCATAATTTTAAACATCAGACCGAATTTTTAAGCAGGATTTGGATGATGACCGAAGGCGTCATTTTTGATATTAAAAAATATGCGATTCATGATGGACCGGGCATTCGGACGACCGTGTTTTTTAAAGGCTGTCCGCTGGCATGCCGCTGGTGTCACAATCCAGAAGGCATATCCGTTGCCTCCCAGCGTGTTTATCGGCAAGAGCGCTGTGTACGCTGTGGAGAATGCATTCAAATCTGTCCCCAGAACGTTATAGTCGAGACAGCTGATGGAATGGATTCCGATACGGCCAACTGTGACCTGTGTCAAACCTGTGCCGAGCAATGCCCATCTGGAGCCGTTGAATTTGTGGGCCGTAAGGTGACCGTTGCCGAAGTGGTCCGACAAATCGAAAAAGATACCGCTTTTTATGATCAATCGGGCGGCGGGGTCACGTTTTCGGGCGGTGAGCCTCTGATGCAACCTGATTTTTTGCTGGACCTGCTTGACGCCTGCAGCCATCTGGATCTTCATCGCACGGTGGATACGACCGGGTATGCAGATGCTGAGCTGCTGCTGAAAGTGGCCCAAAAAACAGATTTGTTTTTGTATGACATCAAGCTTATGGATGTGGCCAAACACCGCGATTTTACCGGCGTATCCAATCGGCTGATTCTCGATAATTTGAAACTGCTGTCCGAAAATAAAGCCCGCATTCAGGTGCGCATACCGCTGATTCCCGGCATCAATGATGATGTTGACAATATCAATCGAACCGCTGAATTTGTGGCGGCACTGTCCGGGATTGACCATATCGCGATTCTGCCTTTTCACAATTCCGCCCGGGAAAAATACGGCCGTCTGGGACTGGAATGTATACCAGCGGATATGCAGCGCCCCAGCGACGAACATTTGAACACCGTTGCCGGTTGGCTTTCCCAAACCGGCTTGCCGGTTAAAATAGGAGGATAGCACTGATGAACAACAGAATATCCCGACTGCGCGAACAAAGCTTCAGCGCTCAGCCCTGCATATCGGCAGAACGGGCCTTGCTGGTCACCGAATTTTATCAAGAAAATGAGGGAAAATATTCAGTACCCGTTTTGCGCGCTTTAAATTTTAAAAACCTGTGTGAGAAAAAGACCATTTACATCGGTGATGACGAACTGATCGTCGGTGAACGCGGGCCATACCCCAAGGCGGTGTCGACGTTCCCTGAGCTGACCTGCCACAGTGAAGAAGACCTGAAGATTCTGGATTCCAGGAATATGACGCGCTATGCGGTGCCTGATGAAGCCTTGCAGGTCTATGCAGAAACGGTCATTCCTTATTGGTCCGGACGCACTATGCGAGAACGGGTATTTGGTCAGGTGCCGGAAGACTGGAAGCGGGCTTATAAGGCAGGGGCGTTTACCGAGTTTATGGAACAACGCGCCCCGGGACACACCACCCTAGATGGGGTGATCTATCGTAAAGGCATGCTGGATTTTAAGGCGGACATCGCTGCCAGTCTTGAACGGCTGGATTTCTTGAATGATCCGGAGGCCGCCGATAAAGCCGAAGAGCTCAAGGCCATGGAGATTGCCTGTGATGCGGCCATCATATTTGCCGAGCGCCACGCTGAATTGGCACTGGAATTGGCCGCCAAAGAGCAAAATCCGGAGCGCAAAGAAGAACTGGAACGCATTGCCGGTATCTGTCGCCGTGTGCCGGCCCGTGCCCCGCGCGATTTCTGGGAGGCGCTTCAGATGTATTGGTTTGTACATCTGGGGACCATTACCGAACTCAACGGCTGGGATGCCATGAGTCCGGGCCATCTGGATCAGCATCTGCACCCCTTTTATGAAAAGGATCTGGCTGACAATGCGCTGGACCGTGAACGTGCCAAAGAACTGATCGAATGCCTCTGGATCAAATTTAACAACCATCCGGCGCCACCCAAAGTGGGGGTTACTGCGCTGGAAAGCGGCACCTACAATGATTTTACAAACATCAATATCGGCGGCCTGAAAATCGATGGCTCTGATGGTGTCAATGACGTCTCTTACATTATGCTGGAAGCAGTCGATGAGCTGCATTTGTTGCAACCGGGCAGCAATGTGCAAATCAGCCATAAGACGCCCAATCGTTTTCTAAAGGCGGCTGCGCGGGTGATTCGTAAAGGCTACGGCTACCCCTCGGTGTTTAATGCTGATGAAGTTGTGATGGAGCAAATCCGGACCGGCAAATCCCTGGAGGATGCCCGCGAAGGCGGATGCAGCGGGTGTATTGAAACCGGCGCTTTCGGTAAAGAAGCCTATATTTTGACCGGCTATTTGAATGTTCCTAAAATTTTGGAACTGGCCTTAAACAATGGAGCCAATCCGCTGAACGGCGAAACCGTCGGATTGCAGACCGGAGATCCCAGAGCGTTTGAAGATTTCGATGGGCTTTATGAGGCCTTTGCCAAGCAACTAAATTTCGTGGTTGATCGTAAAATCAAAACCAATAACTACATCGAGCGGATGTATGCCCAATATGCCCCGGCACCATTTCTCTCGGTGGTCATTGCCGATTGCATTACCAACGGGAAGGACTATTACAATGGCGGGCCGCGTTATAATACCAATTATATTCAATGCTGCGGCATCGGTACGGTGACCGACAGCCTTTCGGCCATCAATAAGCATGTGTTTGAAGACAAGACGATTACCATGGATGAATTGCTGACCGCCCTTCAGGGAAATTTTAGCGGTCAGGAGGCGCTGCGCCTGCGGTTGCTGAACAAAACCCCCTTTTTCGGCAATGATGATGAGGCGGCCGATATGCTCATGAGAAGGATTTACGCCGATCTTTTCGCAGCCATTGACGGTAAGCCCAATACCAAAGGCACGACATATCATCTGAATATGCTGTCAACAACCTGCCATGTGTACTTCGGGAAAATGTTGGGCGCGTCTGCCAACGGACGGCTGGCGGGATTGCCAATTTCAGACGGTACCTCTCCGTCGCATGGTGCAGATCGCAATGGTCCGACAGCGGTCATCAAATCGTTGGCCAAGATGGATCAGGTTAAATCCGGTGGGACGCTTTTAAATCAGAGATTTTTGCCCGATGTCCTCAAAGATGAAGACGGTATTGAAAAGCTGTGCCATCTGATCCGAACCTACTTCAATCTCAACGGGCATCACATCCAGTTTAATATCATCGATTCGGCCACCTTGCGCAAAGCCCAGCAGGCGCCTGATGATTATCGTGATCTGCTGGTCAGGGTGGCCGGCTACAGCGATTATTTTGTGGATCTGGATGTGGACCATCAGGAGGAGATCATTGCCAGAACACAGCATGACACCTTTTGATCGGATAAAGGCGCAAGGTACAGGGCACAAGGCCTAATAATTGAATAATCTTTCTTTGGTGTTCCCTATCCACTACCTTGCGCCGTTTGCCGTGCGCCCTGAGCCTGCTTCATCTTACCCGATGCATCATACCTTCAGCCGAGTTGATGATATATTGAGCCAACTTGCGGGATCTGGGGTTGTGCCGATCCTGCCAATCCTGGAAACCCTTTCTGCTGCGTGCAACTCACGCGCCATTGTTGACCATCTGTATGAGCAGCAGTGGGGGATAAAACCAAGGAAACACCAAAATAGACAACTCTAAAGGATTTCGTGATCTCGCGAGGTTTGGTTTTTCATTATTTTTGCTTGATTCTGCTGCTGGGTGTGGCGGAGGCGCTGCAAAGCCGTCAGGTTTGCAAAAATGGCAACAGCCCAAATGGCCGCTGTAAAAGCCACCGGATGGATCAACGCACCCCCTCCAAGAAAAACAATCCGTTCCGGTCTTTGCATCAATCCCGTTTGAGATTCAAACCCGAGACTCTCCGCCCGGGCCCGGGAGTAACTGACCATGATGGAGCCACATAAAGCCATGAAAGCCACCACCGTTGTCAAACCGGCATTGTTTGTCAGACAATAGGCAAGGATACCCAAAAAAATGGCAAACTCTGAATAGCGATCAATCGTGGAGTCAAACAGCGCACCGAATCGGCTGTCTTTGCCCATTGCCCGCGCCAGACCGCCATCAATGCAATCGCATAAACCGCCTGTCAAGATAAGAATTCCGCCGATGCGCAAATGTTGCATATACAGAGCCGCAGCCGCTATCAGTGAGAAGACAAAACCGGCCAGGGTAAAGGCGTTCGGGTGGATCCCCCAGCGGGTGAATCTGTTGATCAGAGGGGTTAATAAACCCAGAAAGCGGTTTTGCAAATTCTCCGGAAGCAAGCGTGATAGTGGTTGTGTCATTTTTTTATCTTTCAGATATCAATTCCGGGGTGTGGCTTTCAGTACATTATCTGGCGATATCCAGATGACAGACTCTTAACACAATCAGATCGATGAAGAAAGTTTCGACCTTACGTTCGCAGCGACAATAATCGTATCAGCCTCAAGTGTTTTTTATGCGCAGTTCGCCGTCCTTAATGAATTTTCCCTCGATTTGTTGGGCAACCAATCCGGCGGCATATTGACAGGCCTGCCGAATCGAACGCCGCTTCAATAAATGTGCGATGACATATGCAGCCAGGAAGATGTCACCGGCACCGGTAGAATCACCATCGGACTTCACTGCAACGGCAGCATAGCGAACCACTGATGCGTCAAATTTCTGGACAAAACCGCCACGGGCACCATTTGTGACAATAAATTCGCGAATTGTAAATTGTCGCATCAAAGCCGCCAGGTCGGTTTTGAAAAAATTGATTATCAACTCATATTCGTGTTTGCTTGCCTTGACGATATGTGAAACGCTGAGCGCATCGCTTATAGACGGTGAAACATCCGGGACCACATTTCCGTTTTTAATTGCTCTCACCAGACCCTGGATGTCCAGGATAATCTCTATATCTAAACCCTTGAGAGATTTTATGCCCGCTATGTCTATATCCTTTGGGTGCAGCGGCCCAAGATGCACACAAGCTAGATTTTTGATATGGTTGATTACCTGTTGGCGGCTGATCGGAGCGGCGCGTTGTGGATTTTTTTGTCGTCGGTCGTCGGTGCGAATATCGTTTATGAAGCAGGTTGTTTTTGGGGTTTGGCCATTGTGAACCCGAATTTGTTGATTGCGCAGCCGTTCAATAACTTGCGGGGTGCTGTCGGCAATGTTTGTGATTGCCAATGTGTTAACACCGTGACGGCTGTAAGTCATGCCAGCATAAACGGTAACGCCGCCGACTTTGAGCGTTCGGCGATGTTTATGGATGATTTGATCGATCGTTGTTGAACCGATGACGGCGATACCTTTTTCATTCATACCGGAATTGTGTTGGTGCTATCAATTTTTGGCTATAAGGAATATCTCTGCGTGCTATGCAAAAGTAAAATCGATTGCATCCGCAACCCACATACTGTTGTTCAGGCGTCTTGCTTAGCGGTCCAGCTGGCCGTCTAAAATTCGGCGCACCTGATAATATTCGGCTTTGGCTTTTTGCAACTGACGTTCAATCTCCGGGCGCTCTTCTATTGGCGCAGACACCAACTTTTTTTCGAGCGCATCGACTGCCTGCTGAAGACGATATAGATCTTGTGCGATTCCTTTGATGGACATCTGACACATTCCTGAGCAAAGATGTCAAAGGTCGAATTCACCGTAATATATAAATGATCGACGTTATTTTTTCAAATCATACATCGTTGATTCGATGGACGCAAACTTAGCAGCCGGCAAATAGCAATAAAGCGCTTTTAAACGCTTTACCGATTTGGTAAATTACACCAAAATCAAAGATACCAAATAGATGATAGCCACAGCCACCTAAAAATGATCACACAGCTTGCCAATATCCTCAATCAACCGCTTGCCATCGGCAACACGTTCATCGAAAAGCGACTGGTCATGGCGCCCATGGCGTTTTTGGGTAATGTTGCCTTTCGAGAGCTGGTGGACCAATTCGGCGGCTATGGCCTTTTATTTAGCGAGATGTGCAGTGCCAGAAAAATACCGCAGGAAAACCGGTACCGATCTTCCTATTTCAGGTGGCGGGATGCAGAGCTGTCAAAATTGGTCTGCCAGATTTATGGCGCTGATCCGGCTGCTATGGCGTTAGCTGCACAGCGTATTGAGGCTGAACAGTTCTTTGGCGTAGACATCAATTTCGGCTGTTCCGATGCTTCTATTTGCCGGCTAAAAGCTGGTGCGGCTGCGCTGAATTTTCCCGACTTGGCCACTGACATCGTTTCAGCAGTTCGCAAGGCCGTCTCCATACCGCTGTTTGTCAAATACCGCATCGGCTGGCAAGATGATTTCCGCTCCGCAGTTGAAATGGCCAGACGTTTCGAAGATGCAGGTGCCGATGCGCTGACCTTTCATCCGAGGATCGCACCGGATCGACGCTCACGACCGCCCAAATGGGAATATATCGGCAAAGTCAAACAAGCGGTAACCATCCCCGTGTTCGGCAACGGGGATGTTTTTGATCAATCAGATTGTTTAAAAATGCTGATGAATACCGGATGTGACGGAGTGGCTGTCGGCCGGATGGCGCTTGCAAAACCCTGGCTGTTTGCAGAGTGGACGGATGGGGTCCGGTTTAGCTCGGAAATTTATTTGGACAGCGCACTGCGGCTGGCTGAACTGTTAGAGGCACATTTTGATGAGCCCAAAGCATTGCGGCGCTACAAGAAATTTGGTGTTTATTTTTCGGCCAGCTTTAAATTCGGCCATACACTTTGCAGCGCTATCCAGAAAGCCGGGAATATGAGCGAGGCCAAGCAAAATGTAACAACATTTTTTGAGCGCCCACCGGAAATCTTTTCCAGGCCGAATTTGAATTTTTTCAGTTAATGCTCTTTGGCGGTAATTTTTTGCCCTCTTTTGCTGCGATAATCGGACATTTCGCGCACATTTCCCGGAAGTTTTTTGATAAAATTTTCAAGCATTTGGTAGGCTTCATCGTCTGTAAATTGACGCGGTGGATGTTTACAAAAATAGGCCGATGGGGCCTCCAGCACACCACCCAGGCCACGATCTATGGCCAGTTTGGCGCAGCGCAATGAATCAATGGCCACTCCGGCCGAGTTGGGTGAATCCTCTACCGAAAGCCTCAGTTCCAGATTCATGGGGACATCACCGAAAAGTTTGCCCTCCATACGGATGAAACAAACCTTGTTGTCTTTTTGCCAAGGAACATAATCACTGGGGCCAATGTGAATGTTTTCGTTTTCCAATCGACGGGCTGCCACCGATTGAACCGCTTCGGTTTTTGATCTCTTTTTAGATTTTAAGCGATGGCGGTTGAGCATATTGAGGAAATCCGTGTTGCCGCCGGTATTCAACTGATAGGTTTTTTCCATTTTGACACCGCGCTTTTTAAACAGATCGGTTAAAACACGGTGGGTAATGGTTGCCCCCAACTGGGATTTTATATCGTCTCCTATCAGCGGCACATTTTTGTCTGCAAAGCGCTGGGCCCACTTCGGATCACTGGCAATAAAAACCGGGATGTTGTTGATTAGCGCCACGCCTGCCTGAAGGGCGCATTCTGCATAGAAGCAGGCAGCATTTTCTGAGCCAACCGGCATATAGTTCAGCAGGATTTCAGCCCCGGATTTTTTTAATTCAGCAACGATGTCTTCCATTGAAGGCTCCGGCAGATCCGCTTCTAAAAACGTATAGCGGTCTTCATACTCTTTCATGTGATCGGCGATACCATCCATGATACGACCCATTTGAACCTTAACCCCTGAAGCAGGTAAGCTGTCGCAAAACACGGTTGTGCAGTTGGGTTCGGCGAATATGGCAGCATTGACATCTTTGCCGACTTTGCGTTTGTCGATATCAAAGGCCGCTACAACTTCAATATCAGCAGGTGTGTATCCGCCAATATCCCAGTGCATCAGGCCGACAGCATCCTTCGGGCCCTTATTCCGGTAATAATGTATGCCCTGAACAAGGGAACTGGCGCAGTTCCCCAAACCGGCGATGGCTAGTTTAATTCTGCTCATTTCGACTGTTTCTCCTCTTTTATATATTTAAGTCACTGACTTTATTTCCTAAATAACAGAGGGGTGATACTCAATGATTTAAAAGATGAACGATGAAAAAGGAATATTGGGTGTTAATGAGCATCTATTTGTAATTGGAATCCGGTTGGCGTCCCCCTCAGTGCATCCCAACAAAATTTTTTGCTCACTTAGAAGTAAAGTAGATAAAGAATAAGTGTGTTTTCTTATAAGTCAAATTAATCATTAAGTGGCTTGTTTTCAATAACTGATTTTGATTCCATCTAAATGCTCTGCAGATGGTCATATTCTAAGAAACAACGGGTGTCATTGATGCGCGTTATTCCTTTACAGGTGCAGCCAGGCTTAAATAACTGCTTTTTTCAGTAAACATCAATTTTTTATCTACCATCATCTTTAAAAAAATTGCGATGGCTTCTTGCGGTATGCTTGAAAACGCACGGCAGATGGACTCGACCGGACGGTGCTTCTGACAATACAGGTAAATTTGTCGGGAGGGGCCGACCATCCGGTGAACGGCAGGTTCAGCCTGATACCGTTGCTGGTGGATGATAAGGAAATCTCTTCCATCCCGCAGGCTTAGAATCGGTTCATTACCACAAGCCCTTTTGATTGCCGTATACTGGTGTTGCCATTCGGAAATCTTTTTTTTGACGGGCTGCCAGATTTTTTTCTGATATGTTAGATCTCCGCGGTAGGCCTGAATCATGAACGGCAAAGAGCGATAGATTTTGGCGGGGAACAAATAGGACCATTTGGGGTGATTAAACAGCGCCTTGATGCCATATGCTTTTGGGTTCTGCCAAACCGGACTCCCCAATCCCAACCAGAAGCTGACCGCTTTAAGCGGATAAAACGGCCAGGCAAACTCGATAGCGCTCAGCGTCTCGGCCACATCCAGCTCACTGCTTCCCGGAAACTGCAAAATGAGATTTGAAACGCTTTCAATGCCAAGTGCTTCACAATTTCTCATGATTTCAAGATTCTGGATGGCGGTGGTGCCTTTATGCAGCTTTTTAAGCAGACCGGTGCTCAGGGCTTCGATACCAATCTGCACCTGGCGCATGCCAGCATCACGCAAAACCTTTAGTTCATTACTTGGGGTGGTGGCGCGCACCTCGCCGAAAAGACGCAAATCCTTATGGAGGTTTTCGATTTGCCTGAATATTTCAATAGATTCCCTTTTCGGAAGGACGTTGTCGGTCACTGCCACCGAAAGCGTCTGATGACGTCGAGTGAGATGGTCGATTTGAGAAACAACCTGAGAAGCGGACTTCGCCCGGTAGCCCTCCCATTGAAGATTAAGGTTGCAAAAGGCACAACCACTGGTTTGGGTGGACCTGGCGGTTCGTTTCCACCAGCACCCCCGCGAAATTTCGACGGGCAGGGTAGGGAAAAAAACGTTAGCGGGATCAAAAGAGTTGAGCAGGCGAAAATAGTCATCGTAATCCGGGGCCGGCAGGTCATTTAGATTTTCGAGTTGTGAAACTGGCCAGCCACCGGCCTGATCAGGGGCCGATAATCGGGTTATGACGCCCCTGGCTTCGATAGAACGCCAGTCATGTGGGTAATTTCTGAGATGTCGAATGATTTGATACAAAGGCCGCTCACCTTCACCGTTGACCACCATATCGATACCTGAAAAATGTTGCAGAAGGCCGCTCGCTGCAATTGCTGAGGTTGACGCTCCGCCGACGACGATGGTCAATTCCGGAAATCTGTTTTTGAGCCATTTGATCGTGTACAAGGCAGACGTCAGCTGACACAGGGAGATGCTGAACCCCAGCAGTCCGTATGTTTCCCAAGCCTGCTGCTTTAAGAAAGTGTCGGTTGCTCTTTTGATTCGGCTGGTCAGTGTTTTGAACCGGACTTGGCGCAGGGTTTTATTGCCGGCAGATTCTTTGTGAAAGAGCGCTTCTGCCTGTGCAGTGCGATTCGGGAACAGCAGTGCGGCATATATGCTTTCTGCCAGCCAGGTGCGCTCCGAAATTTCATGGTAAATGTGATAGCCGATGGCTTGCGCCAGTCGCAGGTAAAAGTGCAAAGCATCGACCTGAAGGTCGGGCAGACGGTGCTGTAAGAATGCCTTCAGCGTTCCCAACTGGATCGAGGGTCGCTTGAAAAGGGGCCATGGCGTCGAGATCAGTGCGATTTTATTCAATGTTTTTTTCATGGACTTGTACGGGGGCCATTTTTTTACAGGTTGTTGACTTAAAATCACCTGCGCTGCACCAGGGTGCCATTGACCCCGGATCGAAATTGCCTTATACATACAGCCCGGGGGCTGGTTTTGACAATATTTTTTAACAATCCTAAGGCGAGGCAGCTAATGACTCCCCCGCGGGGGGTGATCCTATCCGTCATATGATTCACCTGTATCCCCATCCAAATCCCATTGATTGCAGTTACCCATCACAGCAGGAAATAAATAGATGAGCAAAAAACCTGATCTCAACGTTAGGCTGAGTGGCATCCAACTACAAAACCCGGTGATGACCGCCTCCGGCACTTTCGGGTATGCGCGTGAATTTGAGGCCTTTGTGAATTTAAATCGCCTGGGGGCCATCATTGTCAAAGGGCTTGCTTTACAGCCAACCAAAGGCAACCCTCCGCCGCGAATTGTTGAAACAGCCTGCGGTATGCTAAATGCCATCGGTCTGGAAAACGTGGGTATTGATGCTTTCTCGGACGAAAAGCTTCCTTTTTTAAAAACGCTTTCACCGCCTGTGTTGGCGAATATCTACGGCACCTGCATCGAAGATTATGCCGCACTGGCAGCGCGTCTGGATGCATTGGAAGGTATTGCCGGGGTAGAGGTCAATATTTCATGCCCCAACGTTAAAGCGGGGGGGATTGCTTTTGGCGCTGATCCGCAGGCTGCCCATCGCGTGATCAAGGCCGTGCGTAAAAAAACAACCAAACACCTGATGGTAAAACTGTCGCCGAATGTAACCGATATTACCCTAATCGCACGCGCGGCCGAACAGGCCGGCGCTGATTCGCTTTCGCTGATCAACACCATTACCGGCATGGCGATTGATCTTGAAACCCGACGGCCCAAAATTGCCAATATCACCGGAGGATTATCGGGGCCGGCCATCAAACCCGTTGCGCTCAGAATGGTTTGGCAGGTGGTGCAAGCCACCAATATTCCGGTCGTCGGTATTGGCGGGATTATGACAGCTGAAGATGCCCTCGAATTTATCGTTGCCGGTGCAACCGCCGTCCAGATTGGCACCGCCAATTTTATTAACCCGCAGGTGACAACCGATATTGTTGACGGAATTGAAGCGTATTTGGCGCAAAAAAATATTGGCGGCATTACGGATTTGATCGGGACACTGGAAACCGCTAGTCCTCATATGTTGGAGTGATGGAGTGGTGGCGTAGTGCAGTAATGGGAATCAGCACACTTGCGCCAGGCTTTCTCCAATAGTCCAACACTCCAGCCCGGCCTTCGTAGCCGAAGCTACTCAGGCGGAGTGGGCTACTCCATCACTCCAATGAAGCAATATTATAAGACGATGGCGTCTTTGACAGGATTGGTCTTAAGATACTCCAGCCGGTTTAGGCCGTTTACATATGCTTTGGCGCTAGCAGTGATGATATCGGGATCCGCTCCGCGACCCAGCGCCAGAAGGCCATTTTCTCTCAACCGAACGGTTACTTCCCCTTGAGCGTCGGTGCCGCCGGTCAGGGCACTGACCGAAAAGCGTAACAGCTCCGATGCCGTTCCGGCAAGCTTTCCGATGGTATTGAAGGCCGCGTCAATAGGACCGTTTCCGTAACCGGCACCTTGTACCGGACGACCGTTTATATCAAGCTTGACACTGGCCATGGGCAGTACCGTCGTGCCTGCTGTCACGTGCAGATATTCCAATTTAAAAATATCGGCCGTCCGCAAGATTCCCTCAGTCACGATGACTTCAAGATCTTCGTCGACGACGTGCTTTTTCTTATCCGCCAATTCTTTAAATCGGGTAAATACCAGGTTGATCTCTTCATCGGACAGGTCATAGCCCATGTTTTTTAGACGTGAGCGCAATGCATGTCGACCGGAATGCTTGCCCAGAACAAGTTTGTTGGTACTCAAACCGATTGTTTCCGGTTTCATGATTTCATAGGTCATGGGATTTTTCAATACACCGTCCTGGTGGATCCCTGCCTCGTGGGCAAAGGCATTGGCACCGACAATGGCCTTGTTGGGTTGCACGATGATACCGGTAATCATGCTCACCAACCGGCTGGTGGGGTGAATGTATTCCGTTTCAATGGAGGTGGTCAGCCCCAAAGAATTGTTGCGGGTGACCAGCGACATGACGACCTCTTCAAGAGACGTGTTGCCCGCCCGCTCGCCAATTCCATTGATGGTTACCTCCGCCTGGCGGGCGCCGGCGG
Source organism: Desulfobacterales bacterium (assembly GCA_030066985.1). NCBI lineage: Bacteria > Pseudomonadati > Thermodesulfobacteriota > Desulfobacteria > Desulfobacterales > Desulfobacterales bacterium. The sequence goes on along the minus strand of JASJAN010000048.1, from coordinate 24,873 downwards.
TAATGGCTGAAAGTGTATTGGCCGTTGCCAGCCCCAGGTCATTATGGCAGTGCACACTGAGTATGGCTTTACCGATATTGGGCGTGTGAGTGTTGACATAACTGACCAGGTCTGAAAATTCCTGCGGGATGGCGTAGCCGACCGTATCTGGCAAATTCACCGTTGTGGCGCCGGCTTCGATAACGGCTTCAAATACCCTGCAAAGAAAATCGCGATCGCTGCGGGAGCCGTCTTCAGCCGAAAATTCGATATTATCGGTCAACGTGCGGGCATATTTGACCGCCTCCACTGCAGCTTTGACAACTTCGTCGCGGGACATCTTTAGCTTGTATTCCAGGTGAATGTCAGAGGTGGCAATGAAGGTGTGGATCCGGGGTTTGGCTGCATGGCGGATAGCCTGCCAAGCGCGGTCAATATCGTCTTTGGAAGTGCGCGCCAGCGCTGCCACTTCTGTCCTTTCCAGTTTACCGGCAATTCGCGATACCGCTTCGAGATCGCCTTCGGACGCGGCCGGAAAACCGGCTTCAAGAATATTGACGCCCAGTTTTTCCAATTGCGTCGCAATTCGCAATTTCTCAGCTGTATTCATGCTGGCCCCTGGGCTTTGCTCACCGTCTCTGAGGGTCGTGTCAAATATCAATACTTGATCATTCATTTTTTGTTACTCCCTGTGGCTTAATCATTTGTTAAATAGTTATTCCTATGGCATATCGCGCAGTCACTTTGGTTGCTTGACCACTTAACGCTTTATCCCAAACGCAGGGAGCATCGGCCGCAGGTACGCAACCATGGGTTGGCCTGCGGCATTGATTCCTTTCATTGTTTTCAATTGAAGTCTCCTTTTCGGATTTAAACTGAGTTTTCGATTCGGGCCCGCTGCGCATTGGCGAGTTTGAATTGAAAACTGTCCGCCAGCGCTTGCCAGCTGGCTTCAATAATGTCTTCTGATACGCCCATTGTGCTCCAGATTTCGTTTTGATCTCTCGATTCGATTAGCACGCGGACCTTGGCGGCCGTACCGCGGGTGCCATCAATGACCCGTACCTTGAAATCGACCAAGCGCATGGTATCCAGATCGGGATAAAATTTATCCAGCGCTTTTCTTAATGCATTGTCAAGGGCACTGACAGGCCCGTATCCCTCACCGGCTGTAATTTCTTTTTTACCGTTGACGCTGATTTTTATCGTCGCGTGCGCAGAGCAGGGTTGGTCTTTGTCCTTTTCGATGGTAACCCGGAAAGATTCAAGCTCAAAATGCGGATGGAATTGATCGGTAAATTTTTCCAAAAGGATTTTAAATGAGCCATCCGCTGAATCAAATTGGTAGCCCTCCTGTTCTAGCTGTTTGACCTCAGTGGCAATTTTGCGGCTATCAAACCCGTTTTTGCCGAGTTCGACGCCCAGCTCTTTGGCCTTGTATTCGACGTTGCTTTTACCGGCAAGATCGGATACCAGCACCCGGCGTTTGTTGCCGACAGTTGCGGGATCCATGTGTTCATAAGCACGCGGCGTTTTCATTATGGCGCTGACGTGGATACCGCCTTTATGCGCAAAAGCGCTCTTTCCGACAAATGGCCGCGAATTGAGCGGCACCAGATTGGCCGTGTCACTGACATAGCGGGAAAGATTTTTAAGTTTTTTTAGATTGTCGGCCGAAATACTCCCACGCCCCATTTTAACTTCCAAAATTGGAATGATCGACGTTAAATCGGCATTGCCGCATCTTTCGCCATAACCATTGATGGTCCCGTGGACCATGACGGCACCTTGGTGGACGGCACTTATCGAATTTGCCACCGCCATATTGCAGTCATTATGACAGTGGATTCCAAGTTTAATGGCTTGATGTTGAGACGAATCGGCACCGTCGTTTTTTAGTTTTGCGCCCAATGTATTTATGATTTTTTCCAACTCATAAGGCAACGTTCCTCCGTTGGTATCACATAAGACAATAAAATCGGCGCCACCGTCTAAGGCCGCCTGTAAGGATTTTAAGGCGTATTCCTCATTGTTCTTATAGCCGTCGAAAAAATGCTCCGCATCATAGACCACTTCACGATTATGCTGTTTTAAAAATGCAACGCTGTCGTTAATCATGGCCAGGTTTTCCGACAATGTGTTACCCATTATTTGTTCGACATGCAGATCCCAGCTTTTACCAAAAACTGTCACCGTCGGCGTTTCTGTTTTTAACAGTGCGTTGAGATTCGGGTCTTCACCCGGGCTGATACCGGGTTTGCGGGTCGAACCAAAGGCTGCCAGTCGCGCCTGTGTAAAATTGACTCTTTTGGCCAAATCAAAGAAAGCAACATCCCTGGGATTCGAGCCGGGCCAGCCGCCTTCAATGTAATGAATGCCGAAATCATCCAGACGCATGGCGATATTCAGTTTTTCTTCTGCAGAAAAGGTGACGTTTTCTCCCTGAGTTCCATCTCTCAAAGTGGTATCGTACAAGAAGATCGGGTCCATTGGGGTTCTCCAAAACATGATGGCTCAAGACCAAAGGCGTCAGACTCAAGGCAAAGGAACGATTTAAATTTGCGGGTTTTGAACCACTGCCTTGCGCCATAAGCCGTGCGCCTTGCGCCCGATTTATTTTCTGCGGTTTTCGGGTCTGAGTGAGCGGACCACCGCACCGGCCTGCCACATCTCTGAGTCTCTGATAGCTGCCAGTTCTTGATCGAGCTTTTCGCGATAGTCTGGCGCACTGTTGGCTTCCAGTACCCGTTTGGTTTCTGCGCCGGATATGACGCGATCATACAGCTGATCAAAAACCGGAGCGACGGCATCACGAAATTTCGGTGCCCAGTCCAAAGCCCCGCGTTGAGCAGTGGTGGAGCAACTGGCAAACATCCAGTCCATGCCGTTTGCAGCCACCAGACGAATGAGGCTCTGGGTTAATTCTTCGACGGTCTCATTGAATGCTTCACTTGGGCTGTGCCCATGTTTGCGTAACAGCGCGTACTGGGCTTCCATAACACCTGACAGGCACCCGATCAGCACTCCGCGTTCGCCGGTTAAATCGCTGTACACTTCATTGGCAAAGGTGGTTGGGAACAGGTAACCGGAGCCGATCGCAATTCCGAGGGCAATGGTTTTTTCCCGCGCATTGCCGGTATAATCCTGATGAATGGCAAAACTCGAGTTAATACCGCTGCCATCCAGAAAATTGCTCCTGACAGTCCGTCCGGATCCTTTGGGCGCCACCATAACCACATCCACATTTGGCGGAGCAATCACACCGGTTTGTTCATGGTACACAATTGAAAAACCATGCGAAAAATAAAGCATGTTGCCGTCTGCCAGGCATTCCTTTATCTGCGGCCAAAGGGCCTTTTGGCCGGCATCTGACAGCAGGTATTGAATAACGGTTGCTTGCTTTGCGGCTTCCGTCAATGGAAAAAGTGTTTTGCCTGCTACAAAACCATCTGCCACCGCCCGGTCCCAGGAGTTGCTGTTTTCTCGCTGACCGACGATCACATTAATCCCGTTGTCTCTCATGTTCAACGCCTGACCGGGGCCCTGGACACCGTACCCCAATACCGCTACGACATCATTGGCAAGAACTTCACGGGCTTTTTGCAGCGGAAACTCCTCATCCGTGATCACTTCTTCTGTGGTTCCACCAAAATTAAATTGTGCCATTCGTCATCTCCTTTTTTCAGTCACGCATTTATACTTCTAAATAATGATTCATTCGAACCTTTTATTTATAAAACTACTTGGGTTCTCGATACAGCGCCAATGTTCCGCTGCGTGCAATTTTTTTTATGCCCATTGGTTTGAGCAGGTTGATCAATGCTCTTAATTTGCCCTCATCTCCAGTGACCTCGATAATATAATGCTCTGTGCCGACATCAATTACTTTGCAACGAAAGATATCGACAATTCGCAGAATTTCGGCTCGCAAATCCGGTTTCGCCCTCACGCAAATCAATGCCATTTCGCGTTTGACTGCTTTGGGGCCGGTCATATCACGTAGCTTTACGACATTGATTAGCTTTCTGAGCTGTTTCTCAATTTGTTCGATCACCGGCGGATTGGCCTTGGTCACAATTGTAATTCTGGAAATCTGTGGGTCCATGGTGGGTGCCGTACACAGGCTTTCGATATTAAAGCCCTTGCCACTGAAAAGACCGGCCACTCTTGACAGCACCCCCGGTTGATTATCGACCAGCATTGTCATGGTATGTTTGGTTTCATCCATCGTTATGTTCCTAATCGAGCTGTATTCATTATTAAACTGCAGTTAAGCGCTAGCGGTCATTTGTTGTTCCAATAACCAATAACGAATAACCAACTTATACCAGCAGCATCTCTGTAATGGGTGCACCGGCGGGCACCATGGGGTAAACACTTTCTTCACGATCGACTTTAAAATCCATAATGACCGGACCGGGGACTGAAAGGCCCTCCTTGAGCACCGTTTCGACTTCCTGCGGTTTTGTTGCCCTTAATCCGACTGCTCCATACGCTTCGGCAAGTTTGACAAAATCAGGTGCGCAATCCATGCCCGTGCACGCATAGCGCCTTCCGTAAAACAGCTCTTGCCATTGGCGCACCATCCCGAGATAGGCATTATTGAGAATGACCACTTTGACCGGAAGGCCGCTTTGGACGGCAGTCGCCATTTCCTGAATGTTCATCTGGATGCTGCCGTCGCCGGCAATATCAATGACCAACTTATCCGGGCATGCCATTTGGGCGCCAATAGCTGCCGGCAGCCCGAAGCCCATGCAGCCAAGACCGCCGGAAGTAATAAAATGGTTGGGCTGATCAAAATGATAATATTGTGCTGCCCACATCTGGTTTTGGCCCACTTCGGTCGTTATGATCGCTTCGCCTTTGGTCAGCTCATACAGTTTTTCAACCACAAACTGTGGTTTGAGGGTATCTTCCTGCTTATAGGCCAGGGGTTTGGTGTTTTTCCATTCTTCAATTTGGGCCAGCCACTCCTGGCGATTCTGTTCGACCTCACCTAGATCGCTTTCCTTGACAAGTTGATTGAGGTGCTCCAGGCTGATTTTGCAGTCCCCGACAATTGGGATGGTCACCGGAATATTTTTGCGAATAGAGGTGGGATCAATATCAATATGAACAATTTTAGCCTGTGCGGCAAATGCGTCTGTTTTTCCGGTAACGCGGTCATCAAATCGGACGCCGATTGAAATCAAAAGATCGCAGGCGCCGGTACTCATATTGGCGCGATAAGTGCCGTGCATACCGATCATTCCAAGCCATAACGGATCTGTTCCGGGAAATGTTCCCAGCCCCATCAGAGATGTGGTTACCGGAATACGGGTGGTGCGAGCAAATTGAGTCAATTCGGCTGCCGCTCCAGAAAGGATAGCCCCACCGCCTGCGAAAATAACAGGTCGCTGCGATGCGTTGATGAGATCAACCACTTTTTTTAACTGTTTCATGTTCGGTTCGTAGGTCGGGTTGTAGGATTTCATCCGGACCTCTTTAATGGGTTGATAATCAATTACGGTCTTGGTCACATCTTTGGGAATATCGACCAACACAGGCCCTGGACGGCCTGAGCGCGCCAGGTAAAATGCTTCTTTAACGATTCGGGGAAATGCTTCGGCTGATGGTACGAGGTAATTATGTTTGGTACATGGACGCGTGATACCCACGATATCGACTTCCTGGAAGGCATCATTGCCAATCAATTGAGTCGGCACCTGGCCTGTTAAAACAACCATGGGGATTGAGTCCATATAAGCTGAGGCAATTCCGGTAACCGTGTTGGTTGCACCCGGACCGGAGGTTACCAGGCAAACCCCAACCTTGTTTCCGGCCCGTGCATAACCGTCAGCTGCATGGACTGCTCCCTGCTCATGCCTGACAAGGATATGCCGGATATCGGTTTTATCCAGTTCATCATAAATATCTATGACAGCGCCTCCGGGGAATCCGAAGATGGTGTCGACCCCCTCTTCTTTCAATACTTCCATCAATACTTGAGCACCGGTCAATTTCATTTTTTTACCCCTTTAAATTCATGGTTCCAAAGCAGTATTTAGCCTTTTGCGGTTAAAACCAAGGAAGTCAATAAAAAAACCGTTATCAGTTTTGGCTGATAACGGTTTTTGTTTTTTCTATTTTAGCAGAATCAGGCCATTATCAACCCTTTGCTCCCCAGCAGCTAATAATAATGCCGCTGACGAGTACCAGAATAAGGTTAATTAGGCTGTTAATGGCGATGATGTTGTTCATTGTCTTTTGATATGATAAAGTTTATGCTGCTACTGTGTAGCAGGATGCCATAGGATTGTCAAGGCTTTTTAAAGATAGGCCTTATAGTCGCAATCCTTGGATAGGCAAGTTAGAAAAGTGCCTTCTTTTTTGGTGGTTTTTTCAAGTAATATTTTGGCATCGCATTGCGGGCATGTTTTGGCAACCGGCTTGTCCCAGGTAGCAAATTCACATTTGGGAAACTGACTACAGCCGTAAAACAGTTTGCCGCGTCTTGAACGTCTTTCAACAATTTCCCCTTCACAATTATCTTCAGGACACTTGATCCCGGTTTTTTGGTTGGCACCATTGGAATTAAGTGACTGGGTGTTTTTGCAATCCGGATATGCGCTGCAGGCCAAAAATTCTCCATAGCGGCCCCGTTTGACCACCATTGGGTTTCCGCATTTATCGCACTGCTTGTCCACAACCTCTTCGCTATTGGTTTCAATAGTCTGGATGTTTCCACGTTCATCTCGCAGGTAATCCCTGGAGTAGTCGCAATCCGGATATCCGCTGCAAGCCAGAAAATGGCCGTGTTTACCCACTTTAATATTCAGCGGTTTGCCGCAATCCGGGCAATTGAGCCCTGTGGGCAGCCCCACGCCTTTAACGCTGAGCATTTCTTCAGATGCCGTATCCAGTTCCTTCTTGAAAGGATCATAAAATTGGGCCAATATTTTGGCCAGCTCCACCTCTGAAGATTCGACACGGTCCAGATTTTCTTCCATGCGGGCGGTAAATTCTACATCAATGATATCCGGAAAATTTTCTACCAGCAGATCGTTGACGATAAATCCGAGCTCAGTCGGCCGAAAATACCTGTTGTGCAGGTCAGCATATTCTTTTATGCGAATGGTCGATAGAATGCTGGCATACGTACTGGGGCGGCCAATCCCGTTTTCCTCAAGCTCTTTTACCAAAGACGCTTCAGAGAATCTAGGCGGCGGTTGGGTAAAATGCTGCTTAGGCTCCAGTTGCAGCAGTTTTAAGCGCATGCCCTCTGTCAGTGCTGGCAAAACTGGTTTCTTATTCTTGTCTTTTTCGGCACGTTCATCCGCAACCGACATATAAAGCGCCATAAAGCCAGGGAATTTAATGGTGGACCCACTGGCTGAAAAAGAATACGGGCCGGCCGCGATGGTTACCGAAACCTGGTTAATCAGCGCTTGCTTCATCTGTGAAGCGACAAACCGTTGCCAAATGAGACGATATAAAGCCAGTTGATCCTTTGACAGATAGGAGGCCATCTTTTCAGGCGTGTTCGTGACCGCCGTTGGCCGGATGGCTTCATGTGCATCTTGTGCCTTTTGGCGGTTTTTAAAAAACCGCGGTTTATCCATTGCGTATTCAGCACCAAATTTTTCCCGGATAACATTTAAGGCTTCATCAGCAGCCTCCTTGGCAATGCGGGTTGAATCGGTACGCATATACGTAATCAGACCCACGGGTTCGCCAGGGCCCAGCTCAATACCTTCGTAAAGTTGCTGAGCAATCAGCATGGTCTTTTTGGCGGAGAATCGCAGTTTTCGTATCGCATCCTGTTGCAGTTTGCTGGTTGTAAACGGGGGTAGCGGGTTTTTGCGGATCGTTTTTTCGGCTATTTTTTTGACAACGAACTTCTCGCCTTCAAGCTGCTCTAAAATCGAGTTGGCCGCGGCTTCATCGGGTATTTTGATCTTGTCATCATTTTTTTTGGCCAATTTGGCCGTAAACGGTGGCGGGGACTCACCTTCAAGGTGAGCGGTGATCGACCAATATTCCTGTGGCTCAAAGGCCTGGATAGCGCGCTCTCTTTCGCAAAGGATGCGCACGGCAACGGATTGAACGCGTCCGGCGCTCAAACCGCCTTTGACTTTGCGCCATAGCAAGGGTGAGATATGGTACCCGACGAGGCGATCGAGGATCCGGCGTGCCTGTTGGGCTTCATATTTGGGTCGATCAAGCGCTTCAGGTGATGCCATTGCTTTGTTAATGGCATCTTTGGTTAATTCGTGAAAAAGAACGCGATAAAATTTTCGATTCTTTTTTTTAAGCACCTCTGAGGCATGCCATGCAATCGCTTCCCCTTCACGATCCGGATCCGGTGCCAAGTATATATCATCCGCATCACCGGCAGCTTGCTTTAATTCTTTGATGACTTTTTGTTTGCCGGGGATGTTTTTGTATTCGGGTTTAAAACCGTTTTCGATATCGATCCCCATCTCTTTGTTCGGCAGATCCTTAATGTGGCCGACAGTTGCCGCTACATTATAATTTTTACCCAGATACTTTTTAATCGTTCTGACTTTGGTTGGCGATTCCACAACTACAAGCGGTTTGGTCACGATCTCTCCTTGTACTCAATCCCATATCTGTAGGTTGCCAGCGGTTAAGGATTGGTTGCCCAATTAAGATTGGGTCGAATGTCTCGGTGAAGATGGAACCCCATTTCCCATTGTTTAAGGTTTGGGCTCCGAAATAGCAAAAAGCTTGCCCGGTAGCTGTTGCACCATACCTTTAAGTTCTAATTGCAACAACAGGCTGAGCAGTTTGCCCGGTTCAATGCTTGTTTTGCGGACAATGGCATCGATATGCTCCGGATAAGGGCCGAGAATCTTATACAGCTCCATTTCTTCAGGTGCCAGTGAGGCTATCATTTCGGTGATAGCATTTGGTTTGGGTTGCGCCGGCTTTGGCGCTGGCGCCAGATACGCTGTGAGTTCCTCAAGAACGTCTTGGGCGTTTTCTACCAATTTTGCGCCCTGTTTGATCAGGGTATGGGTACCGGTGCTCTTAAACGAGTGGATACTTCCCGGGACGGCAAAAACCTCTCTGTTTTGTTCGGCTGCAAGCCGCGCCGTGATCAATGACCCACTTTTACGAGAGGCCTCAACAACGACAGTCCCCAAACTCATTCCGCTGATGATCCGGTTGCGAATTGGAAAATTATGCGGTTCAGGTTTTGTGTCCAATGCAAATTCTGTAATGACTGCACCTGTTTCCGATATGCGTTTGAACAGTCTCCGGTTTTCAGCCGGATATATGTGGTTGAAACCACTGCCCAGTACAGCAACGGTTGTGCCTTTTCCCGCCAGAGCGCCCTGGTGGGCAGCTGTATCAATTCCCAATGCCATACCGCTAACGATCGATAAATCAAATGCCGTCAGATCTGCACACAGTTTCTGTGTGGCCGAGATGCCGTATGCGGTTGCATGACGCGAGCCGACGACAGCAATGTTTTTGTGCGTGCCTTCAAGGTTGCCGCAGACATACAGAAGTGGCGGCGGATCCGGAATTTCCCTTAGCAACGACGGATAGGACGCATCTGTTAAGCAGACCACCGTGTAACCTTTTTGGCGAATGCGATCAAGCTCTGCCGCAATCCATTCGGGTGCTTTGAATTTCAGAATAGCCGATGCCAGATGCTGTGATATACCCTCAACTTCCAAAAGCGTTTGCGCGGTCGTCTGGAAAACACGCTGCGGTGATCCGAACCTTTCTATCAAGCGCTTGAACAAGTGGTTGCCGATGCCGGAAACCTGTTTTAGACAAAGCCACGGTAGAAGTTTATCCATCTCGTTAAAAACCCCCTGTGAAAGGGGGAATGGTCAGGCGCAGGCTAATGGTCATATTTCTGGTTTAATTTTAAAGTCTGTTCATCTCAATGTCAATTCGATATTCCGCTGTTATATGGATTGCCAAGAATAACTGTCGGTTTTGGATGGTGATAAATGCCACTGGGTGTTGTTCATTTCTTTTTGCTGCGCCCCTGCCAGGCCAGTAAAATTGGGCTTGCGACATAAACAGATGAATACGTGCCCACCAGAACACCGATGATCAGCGCGAACGCAAAATCGTGAATGATACCTCCGCCGAGGACAAATAAGGTTACGACGACCATAAGGGTTGTCAGTGAGGTTAAAATTGTCCTGCTCAGCGTTTCGTTAATGGATCGATTGACGATAAATGCCAGCGGCTTTTTGTGGAATTTTTTCAGGTTTTCACGGATGCGGTCAAATACGATAATCGTATCATTTAGCGAGTATCCGACGATGGTCAACAGCGCAGCGATAATCGGCAGCGTGAATTCCTTGTCGAATATCGAAAAGATCCCAACGGTAATAATTACATCGTGCATCAAGGCGACGATAGCGCCCATAGCGTATTTGAGCTCAAGAAACCAGAAAACCACAAGCGTAACGATTAGGGCGGCACCGATTAAAAATGGGATGCTGACGTTAAACAGATCGAAAAGATAAACGGCTCCTATCAGGGCGGCTGCAACCACTCCGCTCAATATCCATTTCAGTTCGAATCGTCCGGATATGTAGATGGTGATAAACAGCAAGGCATAAAAAATGGCAAACAATGCTTTTTCGCGTAAGTCTTTTCCCACCTGGGGACCCACCATTTCTACCCGTCGAATTTCCACTTCTTTTTGAGTTGAATCTGCCAGCGCTTTTTTCAAATCTGAGCTGAAACCTTCACCGCTGCCGTAGGAAATTTCTGTTCGGATGAGAAATTCATTGTCAATATCTTGGCCGAATTGCTGCACAGATGACTTGCCCAGACCAATTGTATTCAGACCGGTTTGAATATCATCAATTTGAACTGGTGAGGTAAATTTGATCTGCACCAGGGTGCCACCGGCAAAATCAATACCGAGTCTGGGGCCGCCGTGAAAGATCAGCGATAAAAGGCTTATGGCAACACAGGCAATAGACAGAAAAAAGGCGATCTTTTTTTTGCCGATGAAATCAACGTTAATGTCAGGTTTTATGAACCGCATGGCGCTGTCTCTTTCAATATTTGCATTGCGCCTAAAGCGCGCTGCTGTCTTGATCGTTATGGGTTATGCGTAAATCACGTCATTTGCGCATAGGCATTGAATCTGGTGGCCTCACAGAATGAATCGTTGAGCTGCTTGAACGAAATATCGTGTCAAATACTTAATGTCTTTACTTTGCGTCCAGCCAATATGGTGTCAAATATCAAACGCGACAGCACCAGGGCTGTGAACATACTGGCGATGACACCCAAACTCAGGGTTACCGCAAATCCTTTGACCGGTCCAGTTCCGAATTGGAACAGGACGACGGCGGCAATCAAGGTGGTTACATTGGCATCGAGAATCGTCAAGGTGGCGCGGTTAAAGCCGGCGTCAATTGCAGCCCGGGGTGTTCGCCCCAATGCCAATTCTTCCCGGATGCGCTCAAATATGATCACATTGGCATCCACCGCCATGCCGATCGTCAAAATAATACCGGCAATTCCCGGGAGCGTTAAGGTTGCGCCGGCTGCCGCCAGACCGGCTGCAATCAAAACAATGTTCAATACCAGCGCTACATCAGCAATCAACCCGGCGCCCTTATAATACAGAATCATAAAAAAGATCACCAAAATGCCGCCGATTAACATGGAAATCAGCCCTTTACGAATAGAGTCCGCTCCAAGCGATGGACCCACCGTGCGTTCTTCCAATATGTTTACCGGTGCCGGAAGCGCACCCGCCCGCAGCACAATGGCGAGATCTTTGGCTTCTTCCAGACTAAAGTTGCCTGTTATGCGTGCCTGACCGCCGGCAATCTTTTCTTGAATGACGGGCGCTGAAGCCACAGTGTCATCAAGAACAATGGCCAATCTTTTATTAACGTTTTCACCGGTGATGCGTTCAAAATCGCGGGCACCTTTTTTATCAAAATTGATGGACACAAAAGGAATGTTAAATTGATCAAAATCCACCCGCGCATTGGTCAGATTGGCACCGGTCAAAAGCGTTCGTTTTTTGAGCAGCAAGGGGACTTTTGTGACGGCACCGGTTTCGGTATCTGTTTCCACGCGATAGAGAATTTGTCTGCCGGGGGGGACACTGCCCTTTAAGGCCGTATTGACATCCTGGGTGTCATCCACCAGTTTAAATTCCAGAAGCGCGGTCCTGCCGATCAAATCTTTAGCCCGGTCCGCATCTCGAATGCCCGGCAGTTGGATTAAAATGCGTCTTTGTCCCTGACGGCGGATATCGGGCTCGGCCACACCAAATTGGTCTATGCGGTTGCGGATGGTCTCCAACGCCTGATCGACCGCCAGCTTTTCAACATTTTCGGCTTCAGCAGGCGGCAGCTGCAGCACGATTTGGGTTTGGCCGCCTTCTGACTTTTGAGAACTTTTGAGTGGATCAAATTCTTCTTCAATCAGGGTGTTAAATTTATCAGCAATCTGGGGGTCTTTAATGCTGGCGGTAATTTTATTTCCTTCTGTGCGGTCCAATGAGACACCGCGAAGCCGCTCATTGCGAAGCTGGTCTCGAATTTCTTGTGTAATGCGTTCAACTTGACCATCGACAGCCTTGGCGGTGTCAACTTCCAGCACCAAGTGCATCCCTCCCTGAAGGTCCAGCCCAAGATTTATCTGTTTGTGAGGCCATAAATCCGGCGCCAAGGTTGGCAGCACATATATGATCGCCGCAACAATGACCGCAAACACCAAAACCACTTTCCATGAAAAATTTTTCAATGGTGATTTCCTCATTTGTTTAGCACTGCTTTTGGCTTACTGCGGCACATGTGCTTTGGCAAGCTTGCCGCGGGCAGCGCAATTGACTCCGCTGAATAGACAAATGGCTGAATTGCTAAACAGCCATTTCCAGCAAGGCGTTTAACGATTCAACCATTTAAGATGTCCTCAATCGCATTTAAAAATAATCCACTGCGAAATTTGCGGTTATTTTTTTTCCGGTTGCGGCTGTGAAGACGGCTGAAACATTGCTGATACATTGGAGCGCGCAACTTTAACTCTGACTTTGTCCGCTATTTCCAGAGTTAACGTCGTATCATCAATTCCCGTAATTCGACCGTGCAGTCCTCCGCTCGTAATAATCCGGTCTCCTTTTTTTAAGCTGGATATCATACTGCGGTGCTCTTTTTGTCTTTTTTGCTGGGGTCGGATTAACAAAAAATAAAAAATAACGAACATCAGGATGATCGGGATAAACCCGCCAAATCCGGCAGCACCCTCTCCGCCAGCTCCTCCACCCATTGCATAAGCGATATCAATCAAAATAATACCTCCTCTAATTGCGATACAATCCAGTCCATTGTAATTTTAGTCTTGACCCTTGTTTCATGCGTCAATGGCTTTGCAAACCACTGATCTGGATACTATCAAATTTAGAGCAATTTTTAAGGATTGCAAGTTGATGGTTCCAATAAAAAGCGGTCAATCGATAAATTGAGCCACCAGATACAGCAATATACCAAGGCTGTCAATATCGAACTTATTTGCGCTAGGGCTTCTTGTGGTCTTGATAGATAATCTTGCTATCTCCGGGGGTCATTGATAGGTCACCTTCAATGTTGACACTCAGATTGCGGCGTTCTTCCAGTTCAGCGATTTCTTTACGTTTTTTATTCAATAGATAAGCAGCTACATCCACGGGCACGATCCCTAAAACAGCGGTAATACCCGGTTTAAGCGTTTCTAAACTGAGTTTTCGAAGAAACCCAACGGCCAGTGTCTCTGTTGAGGCGACCAGGCCCTTACCTTTACAATGGCGACAGGGATGGTAACTGCCAAATTCAATCGAAGGCCGGATTCGCTGGCGGGACATTTCCAACAATCCGAATCTTGAAATTTTACCAACCTTTGTCTTGGCTTTGTCTTCGCTGACAAAACGTCGCAGATGGCGTTCCACTTCGGAGCGATTCTTGGGCTCGCGCATATCAATAAAATCAATGACGATCAGGCCACCCAGATCTCTTAGCCGTAATTGTCGGGCAGCCTCTTCAGCCGCCTCGCGATTGGTCAAGAAGGCAGTTTTCTCAATCGAGCGTTCATGGGTGGATTTGCCAGAGTTGACATCAATGGATACCAGCGCTTCGGTTTGTTCGATGACGATAGATCCACCCGATTTCAGATTGATACGGCTTTCGAAAATGGGTGCGATCTGGTTCTCGATGCCAAATTGGGTAAAAATCGGTTTGGCCCCTTTATACAATTTAACGATTTTGTGGTGTTTGCGAGAAATTATTTTAATAAAATCTTTGACTTCCTGAAACACTGAAGGGTCATCAATTAGAATTTCGGTCACTTCTGGCGTGAAGTAATCGCGAATGGACCTTAAAACCAGATGCGTTTCGCGATAGAGTAGGGCAGGGGCAGTTTCCTTCATTACACTTTTTTTTATGGTTTTCCAAAGCCGCAGCAAATACCTTAAATCGCGAGCCAAAAGGGTTTTGGTACAATTGATCCCAACGGTGCGCACAATGAGACCGAAGTCTTCGGGGATTTTTAATTTATCCAACAGGTCTTTGAGGCGATTGCGCTCATCTTCATCAGCAATCTTACGTGAGATGCCGTGTTTGTCGTTTCCGGGCATAAGGACCAAATATCGGCCAGCCAGGGATACATATGTTGTCAACATGGCGCCTTTTTTCATGAAGGGTTCTTTGGTGACCTGAACCATGACTTCTTGTCCGCGGCGGACCAGTTTTTCAATCGAGTGATCACCGTCCTCACTTTCATGAAAATAGTCACTGTGAATCTCATGGCGTTGCAAGAAACCGTGCCGCTCGGCGCCGTAATCTACAAAGACCGCCTGCAGGCTGGGTTCTATTCGGGAAATAATTCCTTTGTATATGTTATTCTGGGTAATTTCCTGGGCAGCGCTTTCAACATAAAACTCTTCCAGTTTATTTGCTTTTACTGCAGCGACCCGGCATTCCTCCGGATCAATGGCGTTAATGAGTATTTTGATTCCCATAAAGATAAAGCCTTTTAATATCTAACATCGATTGAATATCTAAAACTCACGCGAAGCCTACAAGCCGGGTCGGCTTTGAAATAATGGAATGATGGTTTGATAACATTTCAGTTCGCACGAATCTTTTATCGAGCGTATTGCCTGAATATGCAATTGTCAATGACAAGTCAAACGATTTCTGTTTGTTGGATTGGATACACAAGGGGTTTATCACCAGACAAAGGCAAGCGTTTTCGGGACCCACGATAAGGCTGAGTTGACGGACTATCTTGCTATTGTTATCATTTTGTGGCAAGGAAGACCTCGGTACTTTTTGCTGAACAAGAATCCAGGCTGGTAGAGGTAGAGGCAATGAACCCGAAATACGATCCGCATCATATCGAACCCAAATGGCAGGCTTATTGGGAGTCCAATCAGCTGTTTAAGGTGACAGAAGATCCGGCTAAGGAGAAATATTATCTGTTGGAAATGTTTCCGTATCCTTCCGGGCAAATCCATATCGGACATGTGCGCAACTATACCATCGGTGATGTCGTTGCCCGTTATAAAAGGATGCGCGGTTTTAATGTTTTGCATCCCATGGGCTGGGATGCATTCGGCATGCCGGCTGAAAATGCGGCGATTGCCAACAATACCCACCCCGCCAAATGGACATATGCCAACATCGATGCCATGCGTGCGCAGTTGAAAAAATTAGGCTTCTCTTACGACTGGGACCGAGAGATCGCCACTTGCCGACCCGAATATTATCGCTGGGAGCAGTGGCTGTTTCTCAAGATGTATGCCAATGGAATGGCCTACCGCAAAGAGTCCTTTGTCAATTGGTGTCAATCGTGCCAGACGGTTCTGGCTAACGAACAGGTTGAAGCTGGCATGTGCTGGCGCTGCGGGGAGGCGGTGCGGCAAAAAAAATTAGCGCAATGGTTTTTTAAAACCACCGATTATGCGGATGATTTACTGACCTATTCAGATCAATTGCCCGGATGGCCGGAAAAAGTCATCACCATGCAGAAGAATTGGATTGGCAAAAGCTACGGCGCTGAAATACGCTTCAAAGTTGACAATCAGGATATCGTCATCCCGGTATTTACCACCCGCCACGATACGGTTTTTGGTGCGACTTTCATGTGTCTGGCACCGGAGCATCCGTTGACGCTGCAGCTGGCAAGCGGCACACCCCAGGAAACGCCTGTGAGGGAATTTGTCGAGCGGATGTCGCTGCAAGACCGTTCCGACAGAGCCTTAGAGGAGTATGAAAAAGAAGGGGTTTTTCTCGGGGCCTATTGTATCAATCCTTTAAACGGTGCCCGTATGCCGATTTATACGGCCAATTTTGCCCTGATGGAATATGGGACCGGTGCGGTGATGGCAGTCCCTGCTCATGATCAACGCGATTTTGATTTTGCCAAAAAATACGACTTGGACATCGTGCTGGTTGTCAATCCTTCGGATCAAAACTTGGCAGCAGATGGTCTCACTGAAGCTTACACCGGTGACGGCATCATGGTGAATTCCGGTGAATTTGACGGCTTGGACAATAGAGCGGCAATGGATAGAATTGCTGCTTATCTGGAAAAAAATAACCTGGGACAAAAAGAAGTCAGTTTCCGACTGCGCGATTGGGGTATTTCCAGGCAACGCTATTGGGGCGCCCCGATTCCAATTATCCATTGTGGCACTTGTGGCGTCGTTCCGGTACCAGATTCAGATCTTCCGGTCAAACTGCCGGAAGACGTTGAACTGCTCGAAGGCGGCAAATCTCCGTTGCCCGAGCTGGATGCATTTGTAAAGACGAAGTGCCCCCAGTGCGGTGATCTGAATGCGCGCCGCGAAACCGACACGATGGATACCTTTGTCGAATCGTCCTGGTATTTTGACCGCTACTGTAGCCCGAATTTTGATACCGGCATGTTTGACAAAGCAGCAGTAGATTACTGGATGCCGGTGGATCAATATATCGGCGGTGTTGAGCATGCGATTTTGCATCTGCTATATTCGCGCTATTACACTCGTGTTTTGAACGATCAGGGACTGGTCGGTTTTAAAGAACCTTTTACGCGGCTGCTGACTCAGGGAATGGTTTGCAAAGAAACGGTTTCCTGCCAGCGGCATGGCTATCTGCTTCCAAACGAAATCAAAGTCACAGATGGCCAACGGTTTTGCACCCAGTGTGATCAGCCGGTTGTAGTGGGCCGGGTTGAAAAGATGTCCAAATCAAAAAAGAATGTGATTGACCCGAACATTCTTCTGGAAAAATACGGCGCCGACACCACCCGTTTCTTTTGTTTGTTTGCGGCACCGCCGGAGCGGGATCTGGAATGGAGCGAACAAGGCGTTGAAGGCGGCTATCGATTTTTAAACCGCGTATGGCGCTTGACTGCAACGTGGATGGATCGCGTTAATGATATTGCTGCATACAATGGGCCGCCCGATGCGCTGAAAGGGCCCGTCAAGTCGCTTTACCAAAAAACGCATCAAGCCATCATGAAAGTCACGCGTGATATTGAGGACCGTTTCCATTTTAATACCGCTATCAGTGCCGTTATGGAGCTTTTTAATATGATGTCGGCCATTGACAAAGCCGAAGAAGATCCACAAGCCGTTGCGGTCATGCGGTTGGCAATTGAATCAGTGACGCTGCTGATGGCACCCATTGTTCCTCATTTTGCTGAAGAGTTGTGGCATTCACTGGGCAAGACGTCCAGTGTATTGCTTGCCCCGTGGCCTACTTATCTGGATGCGGCACTTGAAAAAGATGAAGTATTAATTGTCATCCAGGTAAACGGCAAATTGCGCAGTAAATTCTCGGTGGCGACCGACACACCGGAAGAAAAAATCAAAAAGCAGGCACTGGAAGACCCGCGCGTTGCAAAATTCACCGAGGGCCAGACGGTCAAAAAGGTGATTTATGTGAAGGATAAATTGGTTAATATTGTTGTCTAAGGTTCAAGAGTTCAGGGTTCAGAGGTTCAGGGTTGTACATTTCAGTAACTGGCTGCTGGCATCTTGCAGCTGGCTGTCAGTAATTGATCACTAGCGCATGGCCAGTGGCGAGAAGCTATAAGCCAGTGGCCGAAAAAACAAAAAAGTTTAACCTCTGAACGTTGAACCTATGAACCTTGGAACTTCTCACAGGAGATGAATTTGAAAATATGCAAGCTAAGCCTAATCGCCATCCTAACGGCAGTGTTATGCTGGGCTTGCGGTTATCGGTTTGCGGATCAGGGCGGTTTCCCCGGCGATAACGAGCGTCTGTTCGTAATGGTTTTGGAAAATCAAACCCAGGAAACCGGCGTGGAAAACATCATTACTGCCGAACTGTTAGATGAACTGACCTTGCGCAAAACCTATTATCTGGCCAATGGAACGACAGATGCCGATGTGGTCCTCAGCGGCGTGGTTAAAGGCGTCCACACAAGGACCATCTCCGTAAATCAACCCACCGTCGCAAATGAGAGGCGCGTGACCGTACTCATTGATTTAAGATTGACCGACACCGATGGTAACATTGTGTGGGCGGCAAGAGAGATATCGGATTTTGAAGCCTATCTGGTAGACCTGGATCCGGAAATTACCGATGCAAATCGGCGCACGGCGATAAAGGTACTGTCAAGACGCATCGCCGAAAAAGTCGTTAATCGATTCAGCGATGATTTCTGAGGCGGGATTCAGCCCGGCAATCCCTAAAATATGACAATCGTATTGACCAGTTTGGATAGGCGAGAGACCTTGCGGGCAGCCGTTTTTTTGTGGATGACACCTTTTTTAACGGCTTTGTCGATTAACGCTTGAGCCGCATTCATTTTGGCCATGGCATCTTCTTTGGAACCTTCAGCAGAAGCCAGGCGAACATCTTTGGTGATATGCTTTATTCTGGATTTAACCGCTTTATTGCGAAGGCGCCGTTTCTCGTTTTGACGGGCGCGTTTTTCAGCTGATTTATGATTTGCCAAGTTTTTTACTCCTTTTTTCCATAAATTCCTGAATCGAACTCTAACGAAAGGTACAATAAACGATATTACCTATAAAACACAAATCCGAATGTCAAGCGATTTTCTTCGAAATCAGCCATGTCTGAAAAATCCCAGGTGATTAAAGCCGCCGGCGTCGTCGGATCTGCGACCTTACTGAGCCGTATCCTGGGATTTGTTCGTGATGCGGTCATTGCCTGGTATTTCGGTGCCGGTCAAAATTCAGATGCTTTTATCGCTGCGTTTAGAATACCCAATCTGCTTAGAAAGCTTTTGGGGGAAGGCTCGATCAGTAATGCTTTCGTGCCGGTCCTAACGGATTACCTGGCCATTGACGGCAAAGATGAAGCCTTTCGACTGGCACGTTCCGCCCTCTGGTTGATGTCCGTTATTCTGGTGGTGATTTCACTGGGTGGCATCCTCATGGCACCGCTTATCGTCAAAATGGTTGCCCCTGGTTTCATAGACGCTCCCGACAAATTGTCCCTTACCATCACCCTAACCCGCATCATGTTTCCTTACATTTTCTTTATCGGCCTGGTCGCTCTGTGTATGGGGATTCTAAATGTATTCGGACACTTTGCCGCACCTGCACTCGCACCGGTTTTGTTGAATCTGGCGATTATTTTCTCGGTCTTTTTTTTGTGCCCCCATCTGAGCACGCCCGTGTTGGGGCTGGCCATCGGGGTCCTCATTGGTGGGTTGCTACAGTTGACGCTGCAGTTGCCCGCTATGGCAGGCAGGGGATTTCGTTTTTGGCAGAAAACAAAACTTTTTCATCCGGGTTTAAAAAAAATAAGTCGGCTCATTCCACCGATCATACTCGGCGGTGCCGTATACCAGATCAATGTTCTGGTTGGTACGTTGCTGGGGTCGTTTCTGGTGGAGGGCAGTATAACCGTTTTATACTTTGCCGATCGTCTGGTTCAATTTCCTCTGGGTATATTCGCGATTGCTGCGGCCACAGCGGTTTTGCCGAGTCTCTCCCGTCAGGCCGCCTTGGAAGATTTTGCGGGTTTAAAAGACACTTTTGGTTATGCCGTCAGGATGACGCTGTTTATGACCATTCCGTCAATGGTAGGACTCATCATCCTGCGAGAACCGATTATAATGGTCTTGTTTCAAAGAGGTGAATTCAGCTCGCAGGCCACGCTGTTGACTGCTCAGGCACTTTTGTACTATGCTATAGGTCTGTGGGCCTTTTCGGCTGTGCGAATTGTGGCCGCAACCTTTTTCGCGCTTAAAGACACCCGCACACCGATGATCGTGGCAATGGTTTCCATTTTGGCCAATATGGTGCTTGGCGTCGTTTTGATGAAGCCGCTCAGCCATGCAGGGCTTGCGCTGGCGACATCGCTGGCCTCGGTATTAAACCTCATGCTGCTGGTAATGGCGCTGCGCAAAAAACTAGGCTCACTGGGATGGCGACGCCTTGCGCAATCTGCATTGAAAACACTGGGGTGCGCTGTTGTCATGGGAGCCGTCGTCTGGGGTGCATCAACGCTGATTATTCCGACCGAAGGGGCGGCTTTCATTGAATTACTGGTGGGACTGCTGGGCTGTGTGATGGTCGGGCTGGCGGTTTTCGGTACCTGTTCGTACGGTATCAAAAGCCCTGAATTTGCCAGCATGCTTGCTGAACTAAAAAAGGGCATAAACCGGAAATGACCAAAAAACAAAGCATCCTTATCACCATTGCTGTTGCGCTAATGTTTTCAATGCTGTTTTTTATCATCTTTGGTGAGCATGGCTTCATCGATTTAAACACTTTAAGGGATGAAAAAGTTCAGCTTCAGGAAAGAAACGAACAGCTGACGGATCAGAACCTCTCGTTGAGTGTCGAAATTGATCGACTCAAGCATGATCCGCATTACATCGAAAATGTGGCCCGTCAAGAACTGGGTATGGTGGGTGAGAATGAACTGATTCTAAAACCCCGGCACATGCCCAAACCCTGAATAGCGCATTTTGCGCCTTTTGCTGTTCACGGATCAGGATGAACAATGGGAAAAGAACCTGAATTCTATACCGCCACAATGGCTCAGGTATATTCTGAACAAGGGCACTGGGAAAAGGCTGCTGAAATTTATCGCCATTTACTGGTGCAAGAACCTGATCGTGATGATTATCTGGCGGCGCTGGCGCGGGTAGAGAAAAAGGTGAAGCAAAGCCATAATGATTCGCTTGAAGATTTAGGCGCTTTGTTTCACCAATGGTTTGACCTGATGCTCAAATATAGTAATTTACAAAAACTTCGCAACTTGAATCGTTAACCGCACTGCCTCGATTGCAACGAGCCTGCCGTCTTTTACTTGCCATAAACCGCATTATTCAGCCGGCCTACCCGTATGTTACTCTTTTTTCTCTGCTTCCTTTTTTGGATAAAAAATAGCCTTGACCCGTTGCTGTGGGGGGCTTTCAACCTTCATCTGCCCGGTTTTTCGATCGAGGGTGATCTTGGATCCGGTTAAGATATTTTTGTCGCTCTTGATGCTGGAATTTTCTCCTGTAAATACGACAACTTGTGTTTGCATGTCGTATTCGGCGCGATCGGATTTAGCTGTAAATCGATCCGTTGACACCTGAACATTGCCGTTGGCGATGATGCGCTTTACAGATTGCCGATCAGCGCTTTGATCTTCGGCACCCGCTGCTGCTGATTGGTAATATATTCTGAGGCGATCGGAGGTAATCACAAAGGACCCCTGGCTGGCACGAACATCACCGCTAAACTCTGCAAATTTTTCCGCATCGTTGGTAACCAATTGGTCTGCGACAATCTGAATCTCAGCCTCGCTGGCATTTGCGCTACGATTGGACGACGGCTCCTCGGCCACCACTATGGATGATAATAGCAGCGGTGTCAGGACGGTAAACACGACGTTAAGGATCCAAACCCGGTAAGCTGCAGCCCGGAAGATTTGAGGTGTTTTCATGATTTCCTCTCATTGGATAAAATTTGATTGGGTGTTGTCAAACCGGGTGCTTTGCGCCCGATTCCACCGCGTTGTTTTCACCGATTAAGCCACCCGCTTTGTGGGTGGTCGGTGACTCAAGTTCCAGGGTCAACCGGCCCGACTGAATCATTTGATAATTCTAAGTCGATGGGTTTGCCTCAATCGAAGCCATAGCTCTTTAATGATGACGGCAGCAACATCATCCTCATTGTGTAACGGATAGTCTACATATGGTAAACAGGATTCAACCAGTTCTTCATTGCCGGACCATAGACCAAATTGATCCAGTATATATCTTCCGATATTGGCATTGAGGTTAATCAATTCGTCTGCTGCCATATTGGCGATCGTGATCTTTTCTTTCAAGGGCAGTTCGTTGATCAATAACTGGATGGCCTCGTCAATTGTTTTTGGCTTAACTGCGACGCCGCGGTTTCTTCTCTGATAGCTTGCAGCCTCGTTTTGAGCGCTATTCATCATTTGCAAGTAATAGACACTTTCGATTAAATTGAACACAGCCTTATAAATTTTTTCATCTTTGCTGGCGCGGGGGCCGGCCACATTGAGTGTCTCTATCTGATGATCCTCGAGCCAGGAACGTATTTGGGTTGCGGCCTGAAAGGCAGGGGTTTTGTTTAAGTCGATATGCAACCAGGGGCGTTTGTGCTGAATGGCCTTTTTGCGGGTGTAGTCTGAACCATCGCTTAAAGGGCCATGACTGATGATCAATGTACCGCTTGAATCGATCACATTCTGCTCAGTTCTTTGCGGGTAACTGCTGCTGGACATTTCTGATAAATTATACTTGTCCGGCAGGGGACCTGCTTCGGTCAAGCGGCCTTTTGGAATTTGTCCGCCGTGGGGAATGCCCAATTTGATGGCGGCATCAAGAGCCGCCTGATCTGCTCCCGTCTGACCACCTGAGATAATCTTCCGAATCATGTTGATTTAATCTTCAATATGTCCCGTTTTTTGGTATTCCCGCTGAATTCGTTTGAGCATATTGAAGAGCTCATCCTTGGAAAAAATACCTTTTTCAATCAACAGCTGGGCGATGGCATCCAGTTGCATCGAATTGGCCATCAGAAGATCTTGTATGGTTGCGATTTCATTTGTCTCCGTTTCTTCTGTCGCAACGATACTGCCTTCCTCCAGAACCTTTCTTCTATCTTTGCCGCTGCGTCTTTCCGGTCCATCATGCGGTGCGATAATCCATCTGCGGTCTAATCCAGAGCGCCTGTTTTTATCATCTACAGAACTCGGCTTTTTGGCTTTGGCCATAGGATAAACTCCTTTATTAATTGAAGTTTAAAAGACTAAACGCAAATTTATTTGCTATATCAAATTTAAAG
The DNA here is from genome assembly GCA_030066985.1 of Desulfobacterales bacterium. Lineage (NCBI taxonomy): Bacteria > Pseudomonadati > Thermodesulfobacteriota > Desulfobacteria > Desulfobacterales > Desulfobacterales bacterium. The sequence continues at coordinate 1,613 of JASJAN010000048.1, read as the reverse complement.
ACAGGATTCAGCGCTTAAAAGATGAATGCTATATAGTACAATTGTCCAGATGGGTCAAAGAAATAAACACAAATTGTCGTTTCCGGCCTGAATCGTCCTCCAGGAGCCATGAATTGTCGTTTTCTGGCTTAACGTGTTAGAAAGCCTATGGTTCTTCTTCTGAAGAAAAATGGGTCATATTTTTGGAATTGACCTTTCATTGGCAGAATAAGAATAGCTGAACCTTGTTTTTGCCAATGTGGCCACACTGGGGCCGTCGTCGGTTTTTCCTCTTTTGGCTGGCGGCGGCATATTTGAACGCTCTTTGAAAATTTAAGAGGCAGGGTCGCATAGGCCCTGCCTCTATTCCATTCCTTATTATTAATATATAACGCGTATCACAGGTTTTTGGATGGATTCAAAAGTGTGGAAATGTTGGAGAAATCGCAACTCTTAGAAGCTTGAGATAATTTGTTTTTATGATAGATATATGAAATTAGAATTTAGCTACGCTCACTCTGGAAATCCCGCTTTGCGCATGGCGTCGAGAAACTTATTAAATAAGGCTTTATCCACCTTACAACGAGGTTTGGGGAACATACCCACGGTAATATAGGGTGCTAACTCCATGCATTTTGCGGCCGATACACGAGCCTCCTCATCCCGGCCCAAAAAAATATATATAATGGCCAAATCAAAATGACACCAAGGGGACTCCGGGGCGCGCTGAAGGGCCTTTTTAAATTCTTTTAGTGCATTTTCATACTGCCCCTTTTTTCTGTAAGCTCTGCCCAAAGTCTGATAGTATCGGGCAGCTTGTTTTTCATAAAATTCCGGTGGCACATAGCTAAGTGAACTATGGGGCCTGACCTGGTTGTAATGTTTTCGCAACTGATCAAGGACCTGAGCGGCATCGTCCAGATTCAGAAAACAACGATGGTTCAGGCAACTATCCCTGAATCTGCCATTGAATGATTCAACAAAAGCATTTTGATTAGGCTTGCCCGGCTGAATAAAATGTAATTTCACACCCGTTTTGCCCATAATGCTCACGTCAAACAGAATTAAAATTTAAACACCTATTTATTTAACTCACAATGTCAATTCATAACCTATTGATATTTATTAAATATAATGGATAAAAGTAGGTCCGTCTCGGAACTGTTGCTCAGGAATGCCTAAAACAAAACTACCGATATGAGAATATTACAACTTTGGCAATTTTACAGATATCAAACGGATATCACACGAGTTTTCAAATTGTGCATTACAATGGCAAATATAATAAAATTTGGTCTATTTGAAATTGTAGACTTCGTGCCTGAGTCGAAAAACTAAAGGATCTGGAAATGTGTTAGATGTGATGATGTACGGTGCAAATTATTACGATTGTAGGTACATAGCCGAAACCTAAAATCCAGCCAAAATGTGGGATGCGTAATCTAATATAAACTCTCAGATAGGATCAAAAATGGTGGAATTTTTACCTGTGATATAAAATGAATATCACAAGTTTTTCGGAGGATAAAAACCTTTGATATGTTGGAGAAATCGCATATTTTTATGCAGTCCCGTAAAATAATAGGCACCCAAGTTTTACCAATAGGCTTCTGCGTCTTTTGTGGTATGAATCT